>JAFOLE010000290.1 GCA_017419465.1 Solobacterium sp.
TATGCCCTTGCCCGGAAGTTTCCGCCCGGCAGCCGTGCACAGGCAATCCGCCGGCTTTCGGTATGCGGATGGATCCTGGTCCTTATGGAAATCTATAAGCAGCTGTTTCTGTATGTCATCGTCAATGACATGCAGTATAACTTCTGGTATTTTCCGTTCCAGTTATGTTCGATGGCCATGTATCTCTGCATTCTTCTGCCGGTGCTTTCCCGTTCCCTGCAGAATACAGTCCTGACGTTTCTGTTTGATTTCTCCCTTCCCGGTGCCCTGCTTGCGCTGGTGTTTCCGGAGGATTTTCTAAGGACCTATGTATCGCTGACCCTGCATGGATTTATCTGGCACGGCATGCTGGTATATATTGCGCTTACCGTCTGGTACATCGGCCTGTTCCGACATTCCTGGCAGGCATATTTCCGCGCTGCGGGACTGTATCTGGTTCTTGCCGGATGCGCGGTCGGTCTGAACGTGCTCTTTCAACCCTATGCGGAATCGGGCGCACAGCCCAATCTCTTCTATCTTTCACCGTATATGAAAACCGGACAGTTCTTCTTCCGCGATATTGCGGAACGCTTCGGCATCCTGCCGGAGATGGTGATCTATGTGTCACTGTATCTCCTGCTTGCGGCTGCGTTCCACGCGCTTGCGCGGATCCGTCTGTCCGGTTCGGAATAATGATTTTAACTGTGTGATCAGGCAGAGATGATCATGCGGTCATCGTGGATCTCTTCCTTCATGTCCATCGTGACGCCGTTGACCTTGTACTTCTTCAGCACAAACATGGTAACGGTAGAGGTAACGCCTTCGATCGGCGCAAGCTTGGAGCCAACAAAGTCCGCCACTTCACGCATTGTTCTTGCGTTCAGGCTGACCAGAAACTCAGAGGTTCCGCTCATCAGATACAGACCGGATACTTCCGGGAAACGCGCAATACGCTCCGCGATCTTGTCATAGCCGGCATCCCGTTCCGGCTTGGCGCTGACGCCGATATATGCATCGACATGTTCAATGTTCGCCTTGTCCCAGTTAATGACGGTGTGGTAACCGCAGATGATCTTGTTCTTCTCAAGTTCATCTTTTTCTTTTTGTACATTCTCTTCGGTTTCGCCGAGAATATCCGCAAGATCGGTAATCGTTGCCCGCGGATCATCCGCAAGCAGATGCAGTAATTTAATGGAATCCATTTCAGTTTTCCCCCTTATGCTCTTCCAGGAACTCCGCGATGCGCTTAAACGCTTCCCGGAGATGATCGATGCTGTATGCATAGCTGATACGCGCAAAGCCTTCGCCCGCATCACCAAACGCGGTGCCCGGCACGATTGCCACATGCTTTTCCTGCAGGAGCTTCTGACAGAACTCCTCGCTGCTCATTCCACTTGAAGTGATGTTCGGGAACACATAGAACGCGCCTCTTGGCTCGAACGTCTTCAGTCCCATTTCATTCAGCTTGCGCACGCAGTACTGCCGGCGCAGGTCATACTGTTTCCGCATCTCATCGACATCGTCGTCACAGTCCCGCAGTGCGGTGATTGCCGCAAACTGTGAAGTCGTCGGCGCACACATGATGCAGCTCTGATGGATCTTCGTCATCGCCGCAATCAGTTCCTTCGGACCGCAGGCAAAGCCAAGCCGCCAGCCGGTCATCGAGAAGGTCTTGGAGAATCCGCCGACCACAA
>JAFOLE010000010.1 GCA_017419465.1 Solobacterium sp.
AGAAGTTTCCGAAGAATTTCATCACAGTGGAGGAGAAGAAACGATGATTACGAATGATCCGAAAAAGAAAGCATTGCTCGACAGCCTGAAAGGCGGCCTGATCGTATCCTGTCAGACCCAGAAGGATGAACCGATCTACACTGAGGACATGGTGGTAAAGATGGCGGAATGCGCAAAGTGGGCGGGCGCCGTCGGACTGCGCATCAATTCACCCGAACAGATCCGTCAGGTAAAGGAGGCGATTCCCGATCTTCCGATCATCGGTCTCTACAAGGTCTGGCATGATGACACCGATGTCTTCATCACCCCGACGATGAAGGAAGTCGACGCAATCGTCGAAGCCGGCGCAGACATTATTGCGCTGGACTGCACGGCGCAGATCACCCATGAAGGAACGCAGGCGTGGGATCTCATCAAGGAAGTCCGCGTCAAGTATCCGGATCATCTGATCTTTGCGGATGTTTCGAATCTGGAAGAGGCAAAGCGCGCTTCGGACAACGGCGCCGAGATCGTTGCGCCGACACTGTACGGCTATACCAAGGAAACCGCGCATATTGAAGGTGCGGATTACCGCATGGTCGCAAACATGTGCCGGGAGATGGAAGGCAAGGCGGTCGTGATCATGGAAGGCCACCTCTATACACCGGAAGATGCGATGAAGTGCATCTTCGTCGGCTGTCATGCGGTTGTCGTCGGCAGTGCGATCACACGTCCGCATTATGTCGCAAAGCGGTTTGTGGACTGCCTCAGCGGGTACCAGGATGACTGGCGCAAGGTTGAAAAGGCAAAGCATACAAACGAACTGAAATAAGCCAAACTATTTCCACATGCAGGAATAACAGAAAGCGGGCAGGATCTCTCCTGCCCGTTATGCGTTTCAATGAGTGATGCCGGATCAGAGAACGAGCTCGATCTCGTTTTCTTCCTGCAGGATATCCGCCGGGATAAAGTTTTCCTCCATGGCGGTTCCGTTGACGGTAAGGGAAGCGCAGCCGCTTTCCTTATGATCCGGATTCTTCACAATGATGTGAAGCGTATGCCCGCGGAATTCCTTGGTCATTTCAAAGCTGTCCCATTCGGAAGGAATGGAAGGCGCAAGTTTCAGACCGTCGAAGTCCGGACGCAGACCGAGAATACCTTCCACACAGCCGGTCATGACGGTGGAGGCGGTACCGGTCAGCCAGTGAACATGCGAGCGTCCGAAGTGCGGGCTTGCCTTGCCTTCGGTGAACTGTCCGTAACAGTACGGTTCCAGATGACGGATCTCCGCCCGGTCGTTCTGTGCCGCCGGCGCGTTTTCCATAAAGTATTGGAATGCCCGGTTTCCGTGTCCGCGCAGCGCTTCCGCAAGAATGATCCATCCCTGTGTCTGGGAGAAGATGCCGCTGTTTTCCTTGACGCCCTGGTTGTAGATAACCGCAAGCGCGCCGTCGAAGGCATGGTTCTGATACGGCGGATCCATCAGGAGAACGCCGTAATCGGTATTCAGGATACGGTTGACGGAATCCAGGGCAGTGTCTGCCTGTTCCGGGGACGCAAGGCCGCTGATGACAGCCCAGCTCTGCGGATTGAGCCACATGCTGGCTTCGGCGTCGTCGCGTTTTCCGATGACATCGCCGTCTTCGGTATAGCCGCGGATGAAGCGGTCTTCATTCCAGCACAGCTTCTGAAGCAGCTCGCCGAAGTCCTTCTGGGTTTTCTCCAGGAAGGAAACAGCTTCCGCATCCTTTTTGTATGCGGCGAATTTCTTCTGAATCGTAAAGGCATAGTAGAACTGCATTGCGACAAAGGCGGATTCTCCGTTTTTGCCAAGCCGCAGGCAGTCATTCCAGTCGGCGTAAAGACCTGCCGGCATGCCATGGGGACCCAGACGGTCAAGCGAGAACTGAATCGCCCGGTGGAGGTGTTCATAGACGGTGGCTTCCTCTTTGTCCGCAAACGGAATCACTTCATCAAGGAAGGCGAGGTCGCCGGTCTCACTGATGTATTTGTATACGGTCGGGAAGAGCCAGAGCGCATCATCCGCACGATAGGCGGGGTGGCCGGTCTCCTGTACATAGCTTTCATCCTCCGGCGTATCTTCATGTCCGGGGTTATGCGTGAATTTGACAAGCGGGAGTCCGCCGCCGTGATGAACCTGCGCGGATAACATGAAGCGCAGCTTTTCCTTTGCGGTCGCCGGATCAAGATGAATGATGCCCTGAATATCCTGCACGGTATCGCGGTAGCCGTAGCCGTTGCGCAGACCGCAGTAGACAAAGGATGCCGCGCGTGACCAGATCACGGTCATATAGCAGTTGTAGGCATTCCAGATATTGACCATCGTATTGAAGGCATCGGAAGGTGTTTTTACCTGAAGCGCCGCAAACCGGCGGTCCCAGAGCTTCTTAAGATCTGCAAGTTCCTTCGTAACGGTTTCTTCGGGCGATGCATACTCCGCAAGAATTGCGGCGGCTTCTTCCGTTGTCTTCATGCCGAGCACAAACGCCGCAGCTTTTGATTCACCCGGATTCAGGGTAATGACATACGACAGGGCGCCGCAGCCGTATTCGTTGTAGTTTGCGGTATTGCCAAGATCACCGGATTCCACCCCGATCGGATTGCCGTAGGAGCGGTAGTTTCCAAGGAATGCTTTCTTGTCGCCGCACCAGGAAGATACCTTTGCGCCGGCAAGACCGAGGAAGCGCTGTTCAATGGAATCGCCGTTTCCGGCCCGGTTAACACCGAGCAGGTTGGGATGCACATAATGCATGATGCGGTTCTCACAGAATTCCGTCTTAGTCACAAAACGGCTGTACTGCAGATTGACCAGGTCCTGTTCATAGTTGCTGTTGTTGGTGAATTCCGCATAGGCGCTCACGGTAAGGGAACGCGGTTTGTCGGAGGTATTGGTCACCTTGATATACCAGACTTCATGGCTTGCCTGATCCGGAACGTAATAGACTGCCTCTGAAGTGATGCCGGCATAGTCCGTGCACATTTTTGTATAGCCCTGACCATGACGGACTTCCGTATGATAGTCCTTCAGATCCTTTCCGACCGGCTGCCAGGAAGCGGACCAGTAATCCCTGGAATCATTGTCCCGGAGATAGATATAACGGCCCGGCTGATCGGCATCCGTAAACAGATACCGCAGGATGCGGCCCTTTGCGCCGGAGCGCACAAAGCTGTATCCGCCCGCATTGGCGGAGATCAGTGCACCGTACTCCGGAGAACCGAGATAGTTTGCCCAGGGAGCCGGTGTATCCGGACGCGTGATGACATACTCCCGCGCTTTATCGTCAAAATAACCGTATTGCATGATTTTCCTCTTTTCTGTTTCTCTGATGTCATTCTACTTTGTTTCGATTGTTCGGGTTCAGCAGGTTTACCGGAAACGTTTACTATTTTTATTGCCAAACATCCTGTAAGATATGGGTGAAACATCACCGCCTGCGGTTTTCTGTCATAGACCGGAAGGCTGGAAGAATAATGAATCATTGAAGGAGCGGCATCTGCCGCGGAAGGAGAGAAAACTCATGGCATTACATGTAATGGAGGAGGCAAACCGCTGCCTCGGCTGTAAGGTACCCCGCTGCCAGCAGGGATGCCCGATCCATACAAACATTCCGGAAGTAATCCGGCTGCTTAAGGCAGGCAAGTTAAATGACGCCGGCTGGATGCTGTTTGAAAACAACCCGCTGACCACCGTCTGCTCGCTCGTCTGCAACCACGAAGCACAGTGCGAAGGACACTGTGTCCGCGGTATCAAGGATGTGCCGGTTCATTTCTCCGTCATTGAAAACTATATTTCCACAACCTACGCAAACCAGATGGTTCAGGGTCCTGCGCCGTCCAACGGCCGCAAGGCGGCAGTCATCGGTGCCGGTCCGGCCGGCATCACGATTGCGATCATCCTTGCCCGCTATGGCTACAAGGTGACCATTTATGACAGCCGCGACAAGGTCGGCGGTGTTCTGCGTTACGGCATCCCGGATTTCCGTCTTCCGGATACCGTGCTGGATGACATTGCCTACCGTCATCTTGAACTCAAGGGCATTGAGTTCCGTCCGAATACCTATATCGGAAGTGCCATTACGATTGACGACCTGTTCCGTGACGGCTACCAGAGCGTATTCGTCGGCTCGGGTCTCTGGCGTCCGCGCAAGCTCAATATCCGCGGTGAGAGTCTCGGACATGTCACCTATGCGATCAACTATCTCGCAAGCCCGAAGGCATTCCGCCTCGGCGACCGTATTCTGATCATCGGAACCGGAAACTCCGCAATGGACTGCGCCCGTACCGCAGTGCGTAACGGCGCCCGCCATGTCACCTGCGTCAACCGCACCGATGTCATCACCGCAAGCCAGTACGAGTCCAGCTATGCAAAACTCGAGGGCGTGGAATTCCTGATGAACAAGTGCACGATGGAAATCCGTGAAGACGGCGTCATTCTCGCCGACAGTAAGGTTGATGAAAACGGCAAGGTGACTCCGATCGAAGGAACCGAAAAGCTGTATCCGTGCACCGGCGTGATCATTGCCGTCAGCCAGGGTGCTGAAAGCAACCTCGTAACCTCCACGAAGGGTATCGATACCGAACGCACCGGTCTGCTTACCGCCGATGAAGACGGCCGTACCAGCCGTCCGGGTGTCTTTGCGGCAGGTGATGCCGTAAACGGTGCACGCACCGTTGTCGAAGCGGTCAATAACGGCAAACGCGTTGCGGAGGCAATGCATGAGTACATGCAGAGTCTGCCGATGCCGGTAACCACGGACTATCCGGATGCGCCGGTCGTTGAAACGATCGATGCGGCTGCCCAGGCCGAGCAGATCATTGCGCCGGCAAAGTAACAGTGCTTAAACAATACCGCCTGGAAACAGGCGGTATTCCTTTTTCTGCCGAAACAATCATTTGCCTGTGAAACGGCAGGGTGTTTGTTATAATAATGTTTACCCGTGTTAACAGCGGATGATTTAAACGAGGCCGGAATCCGGCGGCGAAACGGAGATTTATCACAGATATGAGCAGAGATCTGATGGATCTTGAAACCGGGAAGTTTGTATTCCATTATCCCGGGGAAGAAGATCCGGAACCTGAAACCGAATCTGAACAGCCTGCTGAGCCGGAACCGGGAGAACCGGAACCGGAGATTTCTGCGGAGCCAGGGGAAGCGGAACCTGAAGAGTTCACAGAGGATGCGGAAGAGGAAGAACAGGAAACGGAAGTGCGTATTCCGCGCTTTTTCCGGTTCATCATCCGGCTTGCAATTCTCACGGTGATCCTGTACGGTCTCTTCACGTATGTGCTTGGGCTTTTCACCAGTTATGATGACCGGATGTATCCGTTCATCATGGAAGGGGATATCATTATCACCAGCCGGCTTGCCTCCTGCAATGTCGGAGATGCGGTGCTGTATGAAAACCCCGATACGGGAAATACCGCGGTCTCACGCATTGCGGCAGTCGGCACGAATACGATCGGTCTCAGCACAAACGGTGATGTTCTGGTCAGCGGAACGCCATCCGAGCTTACGGTATATGAAACGACATCCAAGGCACATGCCGGAACGGTGACCTATCCCTATACCATGACGGAGGGCGGATACTTCCTGCTCAATGACCATCGGGCAGTTGATATCGACAGCCGGCAGTTCGGTGAAATCAAAAAGGATGCGCTTCTCGGCAAAGTGATCCTTGTGATCCGCTGGAAGGGCTTCTGAGAACCGGCAGGTACTCATAAAATAAAAAAACGGTATCTTCCCGATGCGGAAGTGCCTGGTTATCGCAACCACGAAGGGAAATAACAGATGACAACGGCGATTGTAACGGATTCCAACAGCGGAATCACCCCAGCAGAAGCGGAAACTCTTGGAATTCGCGTTTTACCGATGCCGATCATTATTGACGGCAGCACCTATTATGAAAATGAAAACATTACCGCAGAGGAATTCTTTGCGGCGATGGAACAGGACAGGGATATTTCCACCTCCCAGCCGACCCCCGGTGCGGTCCTTGAAGTATGGAAGGATGCGCTGAAGGAAGCGGATGAGGTAGTTTATATTCCGATGTCTTCCGGTCTTTCCGGCTCCTGTCAGTCCGCGATCATGCTGGCGCAGGAGTTTGATAAGAAAGTACAGATCGCAGACAACGGCCGTATTTCGGTCAACCTGTACCAGTCGGTCTACCGCGCTGCGTCGCTGGCCAAGACCGGCATGCCGGCACGGGAGATCCGCCGTCAGCTCGAAAAAGAAGGACCGGAATCCACGATCTATCTGACGGTTGAGACCCTGAAGTATTTCCGCAAGAGCGGCCGGGTTACACCTGCCGCAGCGGCGCTCGGCGATCTTCTGAACATCAAGCCGGTGCTCTGCACAAAGGGCGGAAAGTTCGATGTCCAAAGCAATGTGCATGGAATGCTGAAGGCAAAGAAGACCATGCTGAATCAGATTGCCAATGACCGCGGAAGTCTTCTGCGGAGTCTGCCGGACGATCAGATCATGATCGGCTGCGCGTCGACCTTCCTGGATGAAGCGGACGCACAGAAGTGGCAGGAGCTTGTCGCCAAGACCTTCCCGGAATATGAAACCTTCTATCTTCCGCTCTCCTTAAGCATTGCCTGCCATACCGGCCCCAATGCATGCGGCCTCGGCATCTTCCGCAAACCCTGAATACAGACAGTAACGGCCCGGGCAATTCCCGGACCGTTTTCTGATTATTTCCGTTTATAGCCGGTGATCATCGTCAGCGCAAAGCAGACGACGGTTCCCCAGGCAAAGAACCGATGCATGGGCATGCCGTGTCCGTGCTTTTTCTTCGGGGCCAGGATCACACTGTCTCCGCTGTGCAGATAGTTCAGCTGGTTTTCCATAATCTTCTTCATTCCTTCATAGGCTTCAATGCCGGTGCAGTGACAGGTATAGTACTGCGATGATGTCTTCTTCAATGCAAGTGCGGTTTCGATGATCTGATCGATATCATCTGCGGTATAGCCGTGCTTCTTCATCATATGGAAGCCGCCGAACACCGCATCCGGATCCGTCCGGTACAGTTCCCGGAAGCGATTCAGAATATTGCGGATCCCGTGGTGGGCGCATCCGGAGAAGAGATAGCGGTGACCGTTCTCCGTGATGACCAGACACTGTTCATGCGCGAAGTCATCGGCGATATATTCATCCCCGTCTTTTACTTTCAGGGAATCATTGGCGGAGGGAATCGGATACGTGACCGTAATGTCCGAGAACACGCGGAGGGAAGGATCAATATCCACCGTATGTTCACAGGGGATGAGTCTTGGGTTTCCGTTCAGTTCCTCTGACAGACCGATATACTTCGGACCGGATGAATGCATGGAATAATACGGACCAAAGGCAGCGAAAGGGATATAGACCTTCGCATGATCATTCAACGCAAGGAAATACGGGATCCCGCCGCCGTGATCATAGTGGCCGTGGGAAAGGACAACCGTATCGACCTGGTTCAGATCGATGCCGAGTGTTTCGGCATTCCGGATGAACAGGTCGGACGCACCGGTGTCAAACAGCAGTTTGTGTGTTCCGGTCTCAATGTAGAAACACAGTCCGTGCTCCGTCGGGCAGTGCGAAAATCCTTCCGTATTTTCTGACAGTACAACAACTTTCATAAAAGTATCCTCAGTTAGATTTCAATAACCATTTAACATTAAACGGTGCTTTCGTTCAAGGCGGCGTGTTTTCATTGACAGGAGATAGCGGGATGCTAAAATTGAGAACGGTTATCAAATTGAGAGGCATTTATGAACGGAACCAGATATAAAACAAAACAGCGGGAAGAACTGCTTGATTATCTCAAGACGCTGCGCGGCACGCATGTCACGGCAGGGGAGCTGAGCGAGCATTTCCGCACCTGTGAAAACCCGATTGGAAAGGCGACGGTCTACCGGACACTCGAACAGTTTGTGGAAGAGGGAATTGTCTATAAATACATTATTGATGCGGGCAACTCTGCCTGTTATGAATATGTGCCGGAAGAAGAACATGATCATCACGGCACCTGTTTTCACTGCAAGTGCGAAGTATGCGGACAGCTGTTCCATATGCACAGCGCGGA
>JAFOLE010000291.1 GCA_017419465.1 Solobacterium sp.
GTAGGGGTCATCATTGACGACCATGTTCCACCACTCTGCCGCATTGCCGTTGGCACCGTTGACCAGCTGTCCGCGGTATACATACGCACCGCCAAGTCCGGTGGACAGTCCCATAAAGCAGACGGACTCATATCCGTTTCCATTTCCGAGCAGCGCTTCCGCAAGACCTGCCACATTGGCGTCATTGTTCAGCACTGCCGGAAGGCCGGTCTGTTTCTGAAAATAGTCCGCGATCGGAAAGTTATCCCACCCAATCAAATTTGGCGGATTAAGAATCGTTCCGGTTTTCATATTCAGCGGACCGGGTGCGCCGATTCCGATGCCGGACAGTTCCTCGTTCCGTGATTTGATAAATGAAATCAGCTGATCGCAGTTTTCCGTGCAGGAACGGGAACGGTCATTTTTTGTCTTGAATGTTTCAATGATGCGGTAATTCTCATCCAGAACCGCAGCCCGCAGCTGTGTTCCGCCGATATCAATTCCGATGGTATGCATGTAATATGTCCTCTTTCTTCTGATTGTATCTCACAGGAACGGCAGTGCGCTAAAATATAGCTATGGAACGAAACAGAAAACAGCGATTTCTGCAGGTATCCGCAGTTCTTGCGTGCCTGCTTGTCACCGGATGTGCAAATTCATCCGGTCCGGAAAACAAAACGGAGGAACCCATGGTAACGGAAGACGGTACGGTGCTGTCTGATGATGCGTCAGACTTTGTGCTTCTGAGTGATGCGGTGCCGGATGCGATCCTTGAGATCCGGTATTATTCCACCTACAACTTTGTGGGAGCGCGGATCGACGGATATGAAGAGCCGGTCGCCTTACTGACAAAGGAGGCTGCGGCCGCACTGAAGGAAGTCAGCGATGATGTGATTGCGCAGGGATACCGGCTGAAGATCTATGATGCCTACCGTCCCCAGAAAGCCGTGGATCACTTTGTCCGCTGGGCAGAAGATACGTCAGATGTGAAGATGAAGGAATACTTCTATCCGGATCTTGAAAAGGATGTATTATTCCCGCTCGGCTATATCGCGGAACACTCCGGACACAGCCGGGGAAGCACGGTGGACCTGACGCTGTTTGACATGAAAACCGAAAAGGAAGCTGACATGGGCGGCACGTTTGATTTCTTCGGGGAACTGAGTCATCCGGACTATAAGGACATCACCGACGAACAGTATGCCAACCGGATGATCCTGCGGGAGGCAATGTTACGACATGGATTCAAACCGCTCGATGAGGAGTGGTGGCACTTCACCCTGGAAAATGAACCGTATCCGGATACGTACTTCACCTTTCCGGTATGCAGAGCTTCAGTACGATAAAGAAGAGAGGGCAGAAAACGATGAAACTTATGAACGCATTCTGTGCAGCACTGCTGTGCATGTTTATGGGAATTACCCCGGTACAGGCAGAGACAACGGTCAATGAACCGCTGGTTCTGAATGTGACGCAGGAAGGAGAAGAAACCGAAGCTCCCTCCCAGGAACAGCAGGTTCAGACCGGCATCTTCTATCTGATGCCTTCCGTGGTGATGGCAGTTGTCCTGACGATCATCGTCA
>JAFOLE010000292.1 GCA_017419465.1 Solobacterium sp.
GATCAGCTTTTTCTTCAGTTCTTCATCCGTGATCTCTTTTCCCATCAGCCAGTTTCCGCTGAGGACATCTTTGATCATGGCATAGCCTTCGTCTTTATTCAGCGCCGGTTCCCCAAGCAGTCCGTCAAATTCATAGATGTCCACCGTCGGGATGATCGAGGAATCCGTGATCTGGAAGAAGTTGGAAGCTTCCTTCCCGCTTTCAATCAGATGTTCCTGACCGATCGGTGTTCCGTTGGCTTTCAGGGTAATTCCCTGCGGCACTTCCACCCGATAGCTTCCGCTTCCGTGAATCGGGAATGCCGGCTTCCACTCGCCGTTTTCATTGACCAGCGTCAGCGTTCCAAGTAACGTATCGCCGTTTACCAGCTGGTATACACGCTTATCATTCTCGAGCGAAACCGGCTCTGCGGAGAGATTTTCCGGATCACCGGTCGAAAGGATTTCTGTCAGCCGTGCAATGTAGGTTTCTTCCGAATCCAGAGAGGGAGACAGCTTCTGGGTTGTCGCAAAGATATCGCCGTATTCTCCCTTTTTGATATTGTCCATAATCGACTGGATCTGCACTTCCGGCATATCCGCTTCATAGGAGGCAAACTGTTTTTCTGCGCTGCTTACGCGCATTCTTCCAAGGAGGAATACAACCACACCGACAATCAGCGCAAAGAGCAGCGCTGCCAGCGGCCGTATGCCGCGTCTGCGTTTTCCTGCCATATCACTCATCCCCCTTTACAAGAATGACGGAAGGAAGGTTCCGTGAATTGTACATCGAAACCGGATAGTTGGCATAGGATCCGTCATAGATCATGACCGAGGAGTTGCCTCCGTCAAGATTGCCTGCGTTGATCGCATCATAGTCCTGGAAGACCTTGATTACATCTTCATACTGTGCGCCGAAACTTGTCGGACCGCGGCCGTCAATGACCAGCAATAACATCGTGCCGTCTTCCTTCTGTCCGATCGCGGTTCTCGGATTCAGCATGTTCAGTGTTCCGGCATCAGCGGAGGTATAGACCACTCTGCCGTTTTCAATAAAGGTCGGTCCGAACGTTACCGCTTCCTGCACGCCGCGTGCGAGTGCTTCGCCGCCGGTCAGCGTGGAGGTCACAAGCTTTCCGTTTTTATCAATGCCGACAATCGAGGAACGCATGCCTTCACTGCCGTGCACAATCTTTCCGTCCTGAATAACCAGGCCCTGCGGAATACTTCCGTCGCCGCGTCCGCCGGCATCTTCAAAGCCGCCGCCGTTGATTCCGGCCAGGGCATGATAATGCTCGACATACCAGTCCAGCTCCGGTCCCGGCGCACCGGAACTGTAGCCCGGATTGATCACAATGGAAATATCATCCGGATCCGGCACCACCAGCATGAATCCTTCATAGGTCGCGGCCGAGACATGTTCAATATGAATGCCCTCTTCCTTTGCGGCAGCTTCTTCTTCACTGCTCATTTCCGCCAGTGCCTTGCCATACGTTTTGGCACCCGTATCTGCGGCATTCAGCTCACTGAGCACGGATGCGGGCAGCACCTTTTCCGCCACCATGTATTCCAGCGAACCGCGGTCAAGCTCTTTGAACGCCTGCCGGCTCCAGTACGGGTGGGCACCGCTGTATTTGGTCTTTACGTAGGAGACATAATTCCATCCTGCGGCAGCTGCGCCGAACAGCACACACAGCAGCACTGCCACAATCGGATGCATTCCCCTTCTCCGTCTTTTCACGGCCATGTTGTTTCCCCCTTTTGTATGAAATGGATGATAAGAACTCTGTATTTATTGTATTCGTGAAAGCGTCCGGAAGATATCGAAATATTCCTTCTGAAGCTTCCGCCCTTCCTTCATTTCTGAATACAATCCCCAGCAGTGCATCATGCCAAGACCTTCATGTACATGCAGTTTGATTCCGGCTGTCTCGCAGTTTCTCTCAAATGCCTCCACACAGGCCAGCGCAATCTCTTTGGTTCCGACATAGAGATCGGTCTCCGGCATCCCGCCAAGATTACAGCGTGAAATATCCGCAAACCGCAGAATGTTCGGTGAAGCTTCCGCAAACACCTGTCCCATCAGGCCTTCCGGCATGAGGAACACCTTTGGAATCGTCACATCATGCGGCGCGAGAAGATCCATGTACTGCAGTTCTTCCTTCGAAGGCGGAATCCGCAGGAACGGTGAATTCAGCAGCCAGCGGGATGGAAGTGTATATGGGAAACCCCTCTGTTTCAGCTCGAGAAACAGATACAGACACAGTGTCGCGCCGAGCGAAAATGCCAGTACGGCAGACGATCCTTCCGGATAACGGTTTGCGACAAGGCGGACGGATTCAAGCACGGAAGAAATCGTATCCTGCAGGGGAACGTCCGGGTATAACGGACAGAGCGGCAGGATCACATCACAGCCGGTTTCCTCCGTGATTTTCAATACCAGCCTGTAGTCTTTCTCTGTCGGCGGAGTCAGAAATCCTCCGGCGGAGAAATACAGCACCCCGGTGCCTTTTGCGTTCTCCTTCGGGGTAAGAATCAGTGTCCGGCAGCTGCCGGTATTGACTTCCGCAAGCTCTGCCTGGCTTAACAGAATGTCATAGGGGATCTCTGCAATCCCGTATGTTTTCCGTAAGCGCGCAGGCAAAAGATCCCGGTCACTTCCGGTGGCCGAGAGTGCTTCATGAATGCCGCTTCGTTTAATTGCCCGTGCCGTGCTCCGGCTGGAGAAAGATACCGTAGCTCACCTCCCGCAAACGATAATTGCGTATTATAATTACAGCATACTTTTTCAACCGGAGGACAGAAAATGATGAAACGAATCCTTGCATTTCTTATGACCGCATGTTTCCTGCTTACAGGATGCGGTACCGATACCTCGGCAGATAACAGTACTGCTTCTGTATCAGCCGATGCAATTTTTGAGAAACTGTCTGCGGAACTGCCGGACTATGATGTGCAGGATGCGGCGATCGTCACGAAGCTGCTTGGACTCGATGCGGACAGCGTGGTATCCACAGCCGCAGGATTTGCGAAAGACGGCGGACCTGAGATGCTCGTCATTCTTGAGGGAAAAGACGGCGATGCGGCACTGAAGGCCGGCGAACGCATGAATTACTACCTCACCACCCTTCAGAGCAGCGCTGCGCAGTATGCGCCCGAACAGCTGGAACTGCTCAAACAGGGATACATTTATACCAAGGATAACTATTCCATCATGTATGTCGGCGCAACACCCGACAATGTGAAGAAAGAGCTCGCAAAGCTGCTTCAATGATCA
>JAFOLE010000293.1 GCA_017419465.1 Solobacterium sp.
CGCATTTGCATAGGCGCATGCTTCGCGGATGTCCTCATGCGTGAAATTGGATGCACGGCTGCGCAGGCTGTACTGCTTTCCGCCAAGATATACCGCATCGGCGCCGTAATCCACCGCAGTCTTCAGCCGCAGAAGATCTCCGGCCGGCGCAAGCAGTTCCGGTTTAGAGTATCGTTTCCTGTCCATAATACCCCTCCGTGCATTCCGGATGCGCTGTCCGCCAGGCATCGGTCTGTCCCGGCGCATCCTCATTATGCAGAACAGCCCGATACAGGCGAAGCGAACTGATCAGATGTTCCTCCGTAAGAAAGGAATCATCCAGATAAAATGCGGATGCGCCGTGTTCCGCAAGCGGCTTGATATAATCAAAACTTTCCAGAACATAGTCCGTAAAGATCATCGTCCCATGTGCGGTTTCTTTGATCGGATAACGGTCCTTCCGTGTCTCTTCCCGCAGATACAGCGGTTCGTCCGGCAGACTAACCGCATACTGTTTCGCCCAGGAGGAAAGCAGCTTCCGGGCGGATACCGACATCAGAAGATGTCCGTGAATCACAAATTCCGCACCCGGCTCGGTTTCCGCGATCCGGTACAGTTCTTCTGCCGTAAGCAGCGGAGAAACCGTTACGCCTCTGATTCCGGTTTCTTCCCAGAACCGGATATCCTCACAGCTGGTCATCAGGGTTTCCGGCCGGTATACCAGACGGCTTCGCATCGATTCATCACACAGCGTAAGCACCGCCGGATCCGCAAACCAGATGCGCTCCGGCTTCACGGCTGCCAGTTCATTCATGACTTCCTGCAGCTGGGCAAGTTCCGTTTCCCGGTACAGCCGGTTTAAAAGCACGCCGAACGGGCGTGAAGTATTGATTTCGTTCAGTTTTGTTTCCCGTAAGCCGCTGAATGCGTGATCCGCAAGCGCAAAAACCGGAACTGCCTGTTCCGCGTACACTGCATCCGCCTGTCCGGCTGTGGAAACTCCGACATAAAAAGGTTCCATGAAGGCATTGTACCGTATCCTTTCAGGCAGGAAAAGATACTTGACGGCACAGAACCTTCAATGCTAGTTTGTGTTTGTACAACATCTGACAGTCGCGTTAAGTGCCGGAGAAGCGGGAAATCTCCGGACGAAAAGCACAGTTGCTTGCGGTGGCTGTTCGTTCCCCTGAAACTGAGAAAGATCTCTTTTTCTCTTTCTCACCGAAGGGTGAAAAGACGAAAGGAGATTTTTATGTTTTCTGCCATTTTTACAAAAGAATACTGGGCCTCTTCCTTCGCAAAAATGAAGGATACCCGTTATCTCGCGATCATCGGACTGATGATTGCACTGAAGTATCTGCTCAACAATCTCCGGATTCCGGTCGCAGATAACCTCAACATCATGCTTACCTTTATTCCGACTGCCGTGGAAGCCATGGTCGTCGGTCCGGGCGCTGCCATCATTTCCGCTGTCATCACGGACTTTCTGACTGGATTTCTGTCGCCGTTTGGCCCGTACTTTCCCGGCTATATGCTTTCCAAGGCACTCGGCGGCATCATCTTCGGCCTGTTTTTCTACCGCCGGAAATTCAAATTTGCGGATGTGCTCATCGCAAAGGCACTGATTAATTACATCGTCAATGTCGGTCTTGGATCCCTGTGGAGTTCCATGCTGTATGGGAAGGCCTTTGTATTCTATGCGACCACATCGCTGATCAAGAACACGATCCTTCTTCCGGTCGAGGCATTACTGCTGTATGCGCTCCTGCGTGCGCTCTGTCCGGTACTCGAGCGGCGCGGCATCATAAAAACGGCCTGAACCATCAGTTCAGACCGCCGATCCGGATACTGTCATCCATTCGCTGAAGCGTCTGGGTATATCCTTCATAAAGCTGTTTATGATCCGGGACCTCGGTGTCGTCCGCATCCTTCAGGAGTTTCACATCACTGTGCCCTTCCTTGACCGGTACCGAAACCACCAGATCCACTTTCGGATTGATCAGTTCGACCCGGCTCTTGTCTCCGTAGATCGTTTCCGTTACGGTCACTGCGCCGAGTGCGCCGATCCGTCCGGTGACATTATCTTCTTCGGAATACAGATCACCAAGGGAGTAGAAGACAAGCGTGTCATCGATCCAGCAGGCCGGCTGTACGGCGTGCTCCGAATAGCCGCAGATAATCGAGGCGCCCGCATCGGCAAGTGCCTCCGCAATCGTGCGCTGGCGCTCATTGGGCAGCGCTCCCGGTTCCCCGGCCCAGGTAATCGAAACAATCACAAGATCTGCCATATTCGCCGCTTCATTCACAAAGAGCGGCGTTTTTTCGTCATTGTACACATTGACGAGATAGTTTTCGTTTTCCGGAAGCGTTCCATTCAGTACATCGGTATAGGAAAGATAAATAACGGAGATTCCGTTGTATTCACTCATCCGGATGAGATTGCTGGTATCGGTTGAGGTATGGGTCCCGCTGGTGCGCACCCGCTGAGCATCCCAGAATGCCATGGATTTATCGATGCCGTCTTTTCCAAACGCCAGCGCATCCGGATAGGCAAGTCCGTACATCCCGTATCCCTGCTCGATCAGCTCTTCGCCGAAGGAACGCGTTGTATTGGATCCGATCAGAGAATGCATGGAAACAGCAGCCACATCATAGTTCTTCACAAGACTGTCCAGACTCGCGAAAACATGATCCGGCTGAATATCGCTGCACGGCATGACTGCACCGGCAGAGAGCACGTTGATGACATTGGTTTCTTCCTTACCGATCCAGAATTCCCCGCTCGCGGTAGGCTCCGGTTCCGCTTCTGTTTCAAGCCGGCGTGAAAGCAGGTTCATCACAAGGCTTGTGGCACTCAGAACAATGGCCAGCGCAATAAAGAATTTGCCGTAGGTATCCCAGAATTTCGAGCGATTTTCCATGGAATAATTATACCATGTACTATAATGTTTACATGTTTGCGGAAACAGAATACAGGACGGTATTAAAAGAACTTGAAGGCCGTGCATCGCTCTGTGCGGTGTCAAAACGGCATTCTCCCGAAGAGATTCTGCGTGCCTATGACCTTGGTCAGCGCATCTTCGGGGAAAACAAGGCCCAGGAGCTGCTTGCCAAGGCAGACGTTTTGCCGAAGGACATTCAGTGGCACTTCATCGGGCATCTGCAGCGAAACAAGGTAAAGCAGATTCTCCCGTATGTTTCCTGCATTCAGTCATTGGATTCACTTCGGCTTGCGGAAACCATCGAGAAGGAAGCCGCCGCTCTTGGACGGACAGTCTCCTGCCTGCTGGAATTCCATCTTGCCGCACAGGATACCCGCAAAACCGGGCTTCTTCCGGAAGAAGCCGACGCAATGATGCAGGCATGTCAGAACCTGCCGCATCTTTCCATCGACGGCATCATGGCAATGGGACCGCATACGGATGATATTGACGCAATCCGCGAGGTATTCTGCGAAGGACGCGGACTCTATGATCGGCTGCGTGTAAAATACCCTTCCATTCACATCCTCTCCATGGGCATGAGCGATGATTATCCGCTTGCCCTGGAGGCAGGTTCGAATATGGTCCGAATCGGATCAAAACTGTTTCAGGAGGACTGAATGATGTCATTTGTAAGAAAAGACGCAAATCCGAATCCGATCGTCGATACCGTATTCGCGGTTGCGATGTATGCAATGCTGGATAAGCAGGAGAACGGTGATCTCGTCACGGATGCGACGATCGGCTCGCTGTTTGATGAAGACGGCAACTTTGTCGCATTTCACAGTGTATTTGATCACTATGACGCGCTCGATCACCGCATCAAAGGCGCTTATGCCGCAAGTTTTCTCGGTAATCCCGACTTCTGCCGGGATGTCTATAACTGGGTGACCCAGGGAACCGAACTTTCCCTCGCCCATTCCGTCATTGCCACACCCGGCGGAAGCGGCGCGATTTCATCCGCCATTACATCATTTCTCGACAAGGGCGAAACCATTATCCTGCCGGATATCGGCTGGAGTTCCTATGAACTGATGGCAACCCAGTACAACATCAATTTCACGCATTATCAGATGTTTGACGGGGACCGGTTCAATCTCGCCTCTGTAAAGGAAGCTCTCGTTTCCTCCATGAATACACAGGGACGTGCAGTACTTGTCGTAAATGACCCGTGCCACAACCCGACCGGATACTCCCTTACCATGGAAGAATGGGAAGAACTGGTACGTATTCTGAATGAAGTCTCTGCCCGGGGACCGATCATTCTGATCGATGATATCGCCTATATTGATTACGCATATGATGGTGCACACAGCCGTGCCTATATGAATACCTTCAATCAGTTTTCGGATAACGTCATGGCTGTGATCGCATTCTCCTGTTCCAAAGCGCTGACCTCCTACGGACTCCGCTGCGGTGCGGCCGTAATTCTTGCGCAGAAACAGGAAGCGGTCCGGGAAGCGGAAATCGTCTTTGAAAAGACTGCACGTGCGATCTGGTCGAATATTCCCAATGCCGCTATGGCAAATTTCAGCTGGGTTGTAAACGAAAACCGGGACGCATATCTTGCGGAAAAACAGCAGTACATCGATCTGTTAAAACAGCGCAGTTCCCTGTTTCTGAAGGAAGCGGAAGCCTGCGGCCTCCCGTTATATCCCTACAAGGAGGGATTCTTCATCACCATTAAGGTCGATCCCGCAAAAACCGAAGCGATTCATGAAGCGCTCATGAGGGATCATATCTACACCGTAACCATGCCCGGCGGCATCCGCGTCGCCGTCTGTTCTCTGCCCCTTCGTAAGACCTCGGGTCTTGCGGAACGGATCCTGCAGATCATCAATACCGTTGAGTAGAAAGAGGAAAACCCATGCCAGCAGCTACAACTCATGCCGAATTCGCAAAAAGTGTCTATGAAGCGATGCCGGAAGAAAAAAAGAAGGAAATCACCAGTCTTCCGATGTACTATCTCGGTTCCCAGGGACCCGATCTGTTTTTCTTCCACCGTTACATGTTTCTCCCCAATTCTCTGCATCAGTACGGCGGTCTGATGCACCACCAGAAGGTAAAGGAAACGATTGCCTATATGAAGGCGCATACGCCTACCCCTGCCCTGCACAGTTATTACTGCGGATTCCTGACGCATTATTCGCTCGACGCCTTCTGTCATCCGATCATCAATGCCTTTGCGAAGATGGAACAGGATCTTTACGGCACCCACGTAAGTGAAGCGCACTTCCGCCTGGAGGGAGAGATTGACGGCTGGCTGTTAAACAAACTCGGCCGTTCGGTTAAGGATTACAACGTCTACAACATGCTGAAGATTTCGGATCAGGAAGTAAAGGAACTCGCCAGGATGTATCACGGTCTCTTCCAGATCGTTTATGCGCTGAATATTCCCGAAAAGACAATCGAAAACGCATGCCGCGACTGCATGCGCATTACCCGCCAGCTTCGTCCGCAGAAAACAAAGCACAGGATTGCGCGCGGCATTGAGACAGTTGCACGCATGCCGCACCTGATTACCGGCATGATGCTTACCGACAAGGAAAATGCACAGCCCGCGGTGCTCAATCCGGACCATGCATTATGGGTATGGTACGGTGAAAGCCGCAAGACATTCCCTGAGCTGATGGATGAAGCACGGGAATATGCGCTGAAGCTGATTCCCGATGCCGATCCGGCAATGATCAAAAAGAACTTCAACGGCGTCCCGCTTGGCGAAACGATCCTGTGAAAAAATTTCGAACAGCACTCCGGTGCTGTTTTTTCATAAAAAAAGCACCGCATAATCGTGATATGCGATGCAGAAAGTCAGATTCAGTTTTCCGTTTCGCCCCAGCTTGGAATCTCATTGCCGCGGCGGATCAGAACCGTTTTCTGATAATCGGTCTGATTCAGGAAACGAAGCACGTCCTTTTCCTCTTCATCTGTGCAGCCCGCAAGGATCTTGATATCAAGCGTCTTTTTCAGAATATCCGCTGCCACAACAATACCGGTAATCGAATAGTGACTCTTCGATCCGAGATAGACCGAAACACCATCCGCAACACCGTTGGTGTCATTGAGATGCGCATAATCGACCGGATAGATCAGATTTGCAAACTCCGGATGCCGCTCGCCCTTTTTACGCGCAACGGTAAATCCGCTCGAAAGATACAATGTGTCAAGTTTCTGCCAGAAGTAGGCGTTATTCTCGTAGAGTGCCATAATTCCCCTTTATCTGATGTGTGAAACCATTATACTCAGTTTTGAAAACTATGTAAAACCGATTTCATCATTTTCAAAAAATTTTCAAAACAATCGTTCTAAAGATTCTTTATCCGAATATTCAGAGCATCCAGAAGATCCTCAATTTCGTAGATTCCGGTAAGATTCATCGTCTGCACAACGATCATCAGACAGCCATACGCGTCCGATGCCGCATTGTGATGATTCAGTTCGATATTCAGATACGAGCACATATCATTCAGCCGATGATGTTCCAGAGCAGGAAACATGCGCCGGCTCAGCGCAACCGTATCAAAATACCGGATGTGCGGAACCGGAATGCCGCAGTTAAGACACGCAGCCCGAAGACAGCTCATATCAAACGGCGCATTATGCGCACAGATAATCGAATCTTCAAAATACGGCATCATCTTCCGGAGCACTTCCGCAAACTCCGGCGCATCAGCAGTATCTTCCGGCCGGATGCCGTGGATTTTGATATTAAACGGAAGAAAACGGGAAACATTCGGCTCCGGTCGGATCAGCGAGTAAAAAGCCTCCTCTGCACAGCCGTCCTCCAGAACGGAGAGACCGACGGAACATACCGAGGCAGGACTGTTATTTGCGGTTTCAAAATCAATGGCGGTAACTTTCATTCGCGGATATGCTCCAGAGCCATGCGGTAGATATTCTTGATATGTTCATCGGCCATGGAATAGTAGACCAGCTTGCCGATTTTGCGAGACGTGACCAGTTTTGTTTTCTTCAGACTTGCCAGCTGATGCGAGATCGCAGACTGGCTCATCTGCAGCAATCCTGCAAGATCACTGACACACAGTTCATTTGTGAACAGCGCATTCATGATCTTCAGCCGGGTGCTGTCCCCGAACATGGTAAAAATCATCGACATATCGTCGTATTCATCTTCGCCGATCATATTTTCACGGCACTGTTCCACCTTTTCGGGATCCACGTAATTCACGTCTGGTTCAGTCCTTTCTGCGTGCGCTCTTCAGCTCCTTGCCGGGCGCGTACTGATTCATGAAGCGTTCGATCGGGCGCTTGCTGTAGAGTTCAATGGTCTGCGTAGAACCATCGGTCAGTGAAAGCACCAGCACATCGAAGCCCTTATGAAATTCATACTGCCAGTTCACAATGTCATCCCAGTACACGATCGTGCATTCTTCCATACTGCGGTGGTTGTAAAGAACCATATAGTCCGGCGTGAACTGAATCAGATACCGGTCCGGCAGCATCAACAGCGAAAACACCGAGACCAGGATCATAACGACCCCTGCCCCGCCCCATACCGAACGTGTAAAAAGCAGTCCGACCCCTGCGAGTCCCATGACCGCAAGTGCGGCGATCGGCTTGACGTGTACGGTATACGGCTGTGTCTCCATGACCGGAAGATTGCGTGTCTTGATCGACTGTGACTTCATAACCAAATAGAATTATATCATTTACAAACTGATATTCCGGGATTAGGCATTTTTAAAAAGATATGTTACCTTATTCAAAGACCGCAGAACAGACTGCGGAAGAAAAGATAAAACCTATGAACCCAGTAACCTTTGAAATTACACATGTCTGTGCGCAGAGCGGCGCACGTACCGGAATCCTGCATACCCCGCACGGCGATGTCGAAACCCCGATGTTCATGCCGGTCGGCACCCAGGCAACCGTAAAATTTCTCTCACCGGAGGAACTCTATGAAATGCACGCCGGCGTCGTGCTTGCCAATACCTACCATCTCTGGCTCCGCCCGGGAGAAGACATTGTCGCAAAAGCCGGCGGTGTACAGAAATTCATGAACTACAAAGGCCCGATGTTAACCGATTCGGGCGGCTTCCAGGTATTCTCCCTTGCGGATACCCGGAAGATCAAGGAGGAAGGCGTCACCTTCAAGAATCCGATCAACGGCGACACCCTGTTTCTTTCACCGGAGAAATCCATTCAGATCCAGAACCAGATCGGCGCAGATATTATCATGTCCTTTGATGAGTGCATTCCCTATCCGAGCGAACGGAAATATGTCGAAGACTCCATGCAGCGGACACTGCGCTGGGCGGAGCGCGGAAAGGCGGCGCACCAGCGTCCGGACGAACAGGCACTGTTCGGCATTGTCCAGGGCGGCGACCACGAAGATCTGCGTCACTACTGCGCAGAGAAACTCGTGGAGATGGACTTTCCGGGCTATGCGATCGGCGGAACCTCCGTCGGTGAAGACAAGGAAACCTTCCTGCGGATGGTTAAGATGTCCGTCGAAAAACTTCCGTACAACAAGCCCCGCTATCTGATGGGTGTCGGTGCGGTAAATGATCTGCTGGAAGCCGTATCCCTCAACATTGACATGTGCGACTGCGTGCTTCCGACCAGGATCGCACGGCACGGCACACTGATGACCAGTGAAGGCCGCATCAATATCCGCAAGGCAATTTACAAGGAAGACTTCACCCCGCTTGATCCGAAGTGTGACTGCTATACCTGCCAGAACTATACGAGGGCATATCTCAATCACCTCTTCCGCTGCAACGAGGGCTTCGGCACAAGATTAATGTCGATCCACAATGTCCGTTTCCTGATTGCCCTGATGGAAGGCGCAAGAAAAGCGATCAAAGAAGACCGCTTCAATGACTATAAGGCGGAAGTGCTCGGCTCCATGAAGTTTGACGAGCGCGGCTTCTGATTCCGAAGAACAATAAAAACCTGTGATTCCGGTTCATTCCATGAACTGTGATCACAGGTTTTCCTTTTGTCTGACTCAGTCGCTTTCTTCCTGCATCTTCTGGATATCTTCCCAGTTGGAATAGATCGGCTTGATATCCTTGTGGCGGATCTTGCGGTCGATATAGTTCTTTGTGATCGCAATGACCGTTCCGCTGCAGGAGATGACACCGATCAGGTTCGGAATTGCCATCATACCGTTGAAGGTATCGGAGAGATCCCACGCCAGCTGCAGATTCATCGTTGCGCCGACCATGATGAAGCAGACGAAGATAATGCGGAAGATGATGACCCGCTTTGTGCCGAAGAGATACTCGAAGGCACGGGAGCCGTATTCACTCCAGCCAAGCGTGGTGCTGTAGGCAAACAGGAAGATCGCAATTGCGATGAATCCCGCACCGGCACGTCCGAAGACGACCGAGAATGCCTCGGATACCAGCGCTGTGCTGGTGGAGTTGCTGATCATGACACCGGTCTCAAGATCAACAAGACCGGTTGAGAGGATAACAAATGCGGTGATCGAGCAGATGATGATCGTATCCGCAAATACTTCGAAGATACCCCACATGCCCTGCGCAACCGGTTCCTTGACGTTGGATGCGGAGTGCACCATGACGCTTGAACCAAGACCTGCTTCATTGGAGAAGACACCGCGCTTCATACCCCAGGTAAGCGCAGTCATGACACCATAGCCGACGATACCGCCGCCGACCGAGCGCATTGCGAACGCTCCCTTGAAGATGGATGCCAGAACTGCCGGCATCATATTGATGTTTTTTAAGATAATGACAAACGAGAACAGAATATAGGCAATTGCCATAAACGGAACCAGAAGCTCGGTAACCGAGGCAATCCGCTTGAGACCGCCAATGATGACAAATGCGGACAGAACAACCAGCAGCACGCCCATCAGGAATGTGGACAGACCAAATGTCTTGTTCATATTCGCTGCGATCGTATTCACCTGGCTCATGTTTCCGATACCGAAGGAAGCGATCACGCAGAACAGTGCAAACAGCCAGGCCAGCACATTACCGACCTTCTGCATGCCCTTGCGGGAGCCAAGACCGTGGCGGAGATAATACATGGCGCCGCCGCACCATTCGCCGCGTTCATTCTTCTGACGGTAATAGATACCGAGAACATTTTCGGAATAGTTTGTCATCATTCCGAAGAAGGCAACGATCCACATCCAGAAGACCGCACCGGGGCCGCCGGAGACGATGGCCGCGGATACGCCGGCGATATTGCCGGTGCCGACCGTCGCCGCAAGCGCGGTGCAGAGACTCTGGAACTGGGAGATGGATTTATCTTCCTGCCCGGTATGCGCCGTGACATTCATATCCTTGAAGATGGCTCCGATCGTATTGGAAACCCAGTGTCTGAAATGCGTTAACTGAAAAAATCCGGTACGCGCAGTCATCATGATGCCGGTGCCGATCAGCAGTATC
>JAFOLE010000294.1 GCA_017419465.1 Solobacterium sp.
GAAGTGATGCCGGAACACGTTCATCTTCTGATCAGTTTCAAACCGAAATTCAGTATTACAGATGTCATCAAATATCTGAAAGGTCATTCTGCCCGTATCTTCTTCCTCAATCACCCGGAGATCAAAAAGAACTCGTTCTGGGGAGGAAAGCTCTGGTCTCCAAGCTACTATGTCGGAAGCGTGGGCAATATGAGTAAGGAAACGGTAAGACAGTATATCCTCAACCAGTATGACGGAAAAGGCGGCGATTCCTGTCGGGATTAAAATCCCAGGATTCCTCGCCTGTGGTTTTTATTGAAAATCATATGAAAAAGAAAGAGTTTTCGCTCTTTCCTTTGATCAGTTTCCTGCGTTCTGACTGTCTTTCCAGATCTCATACGCGGTGATATCCCGCTGCGCCAGGGTAAGGCACAGGGCAAGGATACTCGCATCGTCGACATAGCCGAGAAACGGCAGCATATCCGGAATCATATCTGCGGGCAGAACAATATAGGCAATGCCGATCAGAGCCGCAATGATCGTAGCAACAGGAATCACCTTGTATTCTCCCTGACGGATACTCCGGATCATGCGGAATGAGCGCGGAATTGCATTTACGGCATTCACCTTTTTCTGAGGGACAGGGGCTTTGACCGTCTGCGCTGATTCCTCATCCGTAAGATCAATGATTTCGTTTTCCTTTACTTCATTCATCCTGGCAAACACCTCCTCTTTCAAAACACTATACGTATGACTCCGTCCATTTCCACATAAAAAGCCGCCGGAGTTCCGGCGGCCTGATCTGCAGGTTCTCAGTTCTTTGTAAAGGTGATCCAGGATCCGTTGTCCGCAAACCACTGACCGTCTCCGATGCGGTACCAGGTATACTGTCCGTCCGTTACGGTTTCGTAAACGTCATAGGACTTTCCGGCAACTGCAGTACCTACCGCAGCGCTTCCGGTATTGGCCTCCGCACGGATATTGAGCTTGTCGACGTTGACCGTTGCGGTTCCGATGACAGTCGGTCCCTCAGCCACCGGCTCCGCTGTCGCCTCCGGTGTCGGTTCGGCAGACGCTTCCGGTTCTGCGGATGCCTCAGGTTCTGTGACAGCCGGTGTTTCCTGGCTGTTATCCACGATGGTGATACTGTCCGCAGACGGTTCCGGTACTTCTTCCGGTTCTGCGGTCTCGGTCACTTCGACCTGCGGGAGATGCAGGACACCGGCAATGCCGTTGTATGCGGACGGCGCAAAGCTGCGCATCGCAAGCAGAAGAAGTGCAAGCAGGGCAATAACGCCAAGCGCAATGCCAAGGCCGAGTGCCCATCCGGGCAGACCATTGCCTTCTGCTTCATCATCCTCATCTTCATCGTCTTCATTTACCGCTGCCGGTTTTACCTTCTTCGGCGCTGCCTTTGGTGCTTCCTTCCGTTCTGCAGGTTTCTTCGGTTCCGGTTTCGGTGTGATTGTGATTTCCTGCGGTACTGCGCCGGTTGTATCGAGAATTGGCGATTCAATTGCGGCGGAATTTCCGACAAGCAGTTCCGCATCTTCCCGGATAGGTTCTGCCTTCGGCTCTGCCGGTTCTTCTTTCGTGTCATCTGCGGAAAGGAATACAAGACGCGGTTCCTCCCCTGCGTTTCCGGTGACATCCGTATCTGCCGCAATCGCATCTACCATGGCGGTTGTGGAGAATTCATCCGCCTTCTTTGCGGCATTTGGATCAATGTGAACCGTGCTGATGAAATTTGCGAACAGGGAACGTTCAAATACATCTGCACTCTGCAGCGCAGACGAATCCGCAAGTGTTTCACGGAATACGGTAAGGAGCGCAGTCTTGCGCGCCATATCATCGGTTCCGCCCATTTTTTCGTATTCATCACTCAGCATCGGAGAATATGTACGCACCAGCTCTTTTACTGCAGCCTGACGTTCTTCCGCCGATCCGGTTTTAATCGTATTCAACAGTGCCTCTGCACGTTCGGTTATCTGTTCTGCCATAGTCCTGCTTTCCTTTTCCCGTAACATTATAAATAGGTTTACGGCTGTCTGCCGACTATTATATCAGTTTTTCCCGCTTTCTTCCCTGAACAGCCAGGACTCCAGGTAATCCGCAAATCCGTCATCCCTGCAGGAGTACCGGGTCACATCATCGGCGCATGCCTTGGTATCATCACTGCCGTTGGCAAGACACACACCCCATCCTGCTTCCTCCAGCATGGAGTTGTCATTGGTCGTATCACCGAAGGAAAGGATCTCATGCGGTTCATACTCTCCGAGTTTCTGCATTTCCCGGATCGCAAATCCCTTGGAAAGGCGCGGGTCCATGAACTCGATCAGCGTGCTCTGCGTCTTGAAGGCCGCATA
>JAFOLE010000042.1 GCA_017419465.1 Solobacterium sp.
AGACCGCAGCCGCGTGCAGATGCCGTCACAAGAAGTGCCAGACCGGCCGGAAGACTCAGGGCAAATCCGATAAAATGCGACAGCGAAGAAATCGGATCTTTCAGGCGGAATACATAGGATGTCTGTTTCATCACAGTCATAAATTATTCACCTCCAGATTGTTTAAATCGCATCATCGGTTATTAAATAACCGTTACATCTTCAGAATATCGGTTATTTAATAACCTGTCAACGGATTATCAATAAAACATTTGACGTTTTTTGGATTCCGAATCTATGATTAGTCTATGAAAAACAACCAGGTAACAGAAGAACTGAAATCCTTCCAGCTTCCCGCATGGAATGAAATACCGGACGTCGGTTTATACCTCGATCAGGTGACGAAGTATATCAACTCCTATCTCGGAGACTATGAGATGGGGGTAACGCCGTCGATGATCTCCAATTATGTCAAACTGAAGATCATCTCCCGGGAGGGAAAAAAGATCTACAGTCGGGAACGCATCGCCGCACTGATCTTCGTGGCGGTTACCAAAACCGTGCTCTCCATGGATCAGATCCGTGATGTGCTGGCAGAATTCAGTGCATCCGATTCTCATGAGGCATGGTATACCGCATTCGTTCAGTCTTTGAAAAAGCATCTGAGCGAGTTTGAACAGCGGGCATTGCCGAAACCGGGCAGGGAGGAAAACGGATCGCTGCTTGCGTTAATTACGGCGGCAGTCGCACATAAGATCTATCTCGATACCTATTTCCGAAAAAGACGGAACGAACAGACTTCTGGATGACAGAAGTCTTTTTTTACCGGTAAGGGCAAATCCTGCAGGAATGTCCGTTTTGTGCCGTATTCATGATAGGATTTCAACATAGGGGCTGTAGAAAAAATTCACACCCGGATGTCGAAAGGAATTGTTCAACATTTTATGCAATTAAGAATTCTGCTTCTGCTTGCGGCATTTCTGCCGGTTGTCTATGATGCGTGGAAACTGCGGATCATTGACCGGAAACGTCAGGAACCGCTGCCGGAAGAAGTACGTGACGTATATACCGAAGAACGCTGGAAGACGTTTGTCGCTCATAAGCATGATCTGCGGGTTCCGCATCTGATCGGGCAGGGGTGGAGCTTCCTGCTGGACTGCGTGATGATCCTGACACCGTTTTTTCTTCTGATTGAAAACTGGTCGCACGGAAACAATTATCATGCGGTCGCAATCGCCGTCTTCCTGATGACTGTGATTCCGCTGCTCGTCAGTGTTCCTCTGGACTGGTACCGGTGCTTTAAGATCGATGAGAAGTACGGCCTGAACCGGCGTACAACCGCAGAGTTTGTAAAGGATCAGCTGGTCGATACGATCGGCGGATTTGTCCTTACGCTTCTGCTGTATGAACTGCTTGCCTTTATTCTTCTGCATCTGCGTTCCTGGACGCATGGATTCTCAATTCCGGTACTCCATGGACTGTTGTTAACCGCCGGGATTGCGGCGGTGCTGATCATCTTCATGTACGGCGCATCCTGGATCGCCTGGCGGCTGATGCGTATGCGGTATGTCTTTACACCGCTGGAAGAGGGAGACCTGAAGAACCGGATTCTCACGCTGATCAAAGACAGCCGTCATCCGGTGAAGCGCATTGAAGTCTACAACGAGTCCAGCA
The DNA here is from genome assembly GCA_017419465.1 of Solobacterium sp. GTDB lineage: Bacteria > Bacillota_I > Bacilli_A > Erysipelotrichales > Erysipelotrichaceae > Bulleidia. The sequence continues at coordinate 1,654 of JAFOLE010000042.1, forward strand.
AGAGCACATCAAAAAACGCATTTGTGCTGAAACTGCCGTTCTATCGTTCCATCGGAATCGCGGATAACTTTCTGAATGAGAATGCGGAAGAGGAATTGCTTGGGGTTCTGGCGCATGAGGCAGGGCATCTCAAGCATCGTCCCGATATCCGGAACATTCTGACATGGATCATGGGAGGACTTGCCTTTGTGATTGCGGCGGTATGTATCCTGCATGGAGAATATATTGCCGTAATCGAACGTGCCTTTGAACAGGCATTCGGGTTAAGCCGGATGAATCCGGTGCTCTCGATCAGTATTGCCGGATGGCTTCTGACACCGCTGCTGTTTCCGTTCATGGTGTTCCGCAATTATACAAGCCGCTGTGAAGAATATGAGGCAGACCGCAATGCGGTCAGTGAAGGATACGGAGAGCCGCTGATCAAAACCTTCAAGGAACTTTCCAATGATGAACTGGTCGATGTCAATCCGGCAGATGTGATCGAATTCCTGGAATATGATCATCCGGGCATGTATCACCGCATCTGTGCGATTCGAAAGGCGATCGCAAGTCAGGGTTAATTGTTATGAGTGAACTGTTGAAACGTCTGAGGAACCAGATACTCTATGGCGGGCTGTCCCGTGCCGGCTATAACGAGATCCGTCCCCGGCTGAATGAAGAAAACTACTATATGCTGGTGCGTGCCAGCGGAGCCGCGACAGTACTCGGCGGCGTCATGATCCTTCTGACGATGCTGGGGTTTGTGCGGGATTACGCACAGATTGCATACGTTGTGCTTACCTGGTGCTCCGCCGCGATTTTTCTCTTCGCGGTGACCTATGTTGCCTCACATCGCGATCTTGCGGTACCGGCTCTGATGCTGGAGACTGCAGTACTGCTTGTCTATGCACTTCTGATCGGTACGGTAAAGACGGACAGCCCGAACAGCTATGCGGTCAGCTACAGTGCATTTATCGTGCTTGTGCCGCTTCTGCTTGTCGTTCCGCCGCTGCCCGTAATCCTGTTAATTACTGCCGCAAATTTCCTCGTTGCGGCGATCACCCCGTTCTATAAGACGCCGCAGGCGACAGGAATGGATATCATGAATGCGGTAACGTTTTCCATCATTGCCTGTCTGGTTCAGTTTCTGTATTCCAACCGCAACATGCGTCGGATCGCCAGTGAGCAGTTTATTTCCATGGATCACGATGTCGACGGTACCACACATCTTCAGAATGAAGCGGCGCTGCGGTCCATGATCAATACCTATCTCGGCCGTCGTCTCAACGGGGAGGAAGCAGCACTGATTCTGATTCAGGTAAACCATCCGGAAGCGGAAATGCCGGAAGAGCAGAAGGAACGCCAGATCCGGACCGCAAAAGTACTTCGCATGATGACCAGCCGCTATGAGCTGATCGGCCGTATCGGCAGTGAGACATTTGCGGTACTGTACCGGGAATGTTCCAAAGCGGATATGGACCGGCATTATACGGCGCTTCGGGAAGCACTTGCGGAAGAGTTCGGCGAAGATGGATTTGTGATCTCCGCAGCAGGGACACAGGCATCGGATACCTTTGAAACGCTGTACCGCCGGGCATCCGAGCAGTTATAAAAAAAGAATAATCGCCGCAGCGGTTATTCCTTAATGGTGATGGCGTCAATGATGCGCTGACGATGCTGGGGAGGTACCTGCAGTATCTGCATCAGTTCATCGATCGTCCATCCGGTTAATTCCAGCAGCACCTGCGTGTCAATGATGATGCGCGGGTTTTCTTTTTTCTCAGCCATATTGCGTCTCCTGCGTATCGGGAATCAATGATACGCACTTTCTGTCCACATTATACGACGTTTCCCGTGTGCGCAAAAGACGGCGCTGTTCATGCTAAAATGGGAGCCATGGATTTGAAATCAGCAAAGGCGCTGTTTGCGCTGATCATATCGATCATGATCTGGTCGGCCAGCTTCATTGCGACAAAGTTTGCATATGCGGCATTTACGCCGCTGACGCTGTGCTTTATCCGTACTGCACTTGCGGCATTGATCATGCTGGGAATCCGCTTTGTCCGGAGGGAGCCGCTGAAACTTGCAGAGGAGGACCGCCGGCCGGTGCTTCTGTCCGCGCTGTTTGGCGTGGCAATCTACTATGCGCTCGAGAACATCGGTGTTGCGCTTACTTCCGCCGGCAATGCGTCCATCATCACCGCCGTCTATCCGATCTCCACAATACTGGTCGGCGCGATGTTCTTTCATGACCGCATTCCGTTCAAACAGGTGATTGGCATTCTGATCGCCATCGGCGGTATTGTTGTCCTGACAGCTGATCCGCTCGGCGGGGGCGGGGAACATGCCATGACAGGAAATCTTCTGCTCATCTTCAACGGATTCATGTGGGGACTTTACAACTATCTGACACAGGAAGTCAGTGAGAAGACGAGCACGTCTGCGCTGACATTCTTTCAGACCATGGCCGGCGCTGTCTTTCTTGTCCCGGTGCTTCTTCTTGACATGCCGATTACAATCGGTACAATCACGCCGGCCGTTGCCTTTGCCGTACTGTTTCTTTCGGCCGGCTGTTCGGTTGGTGCCTATTATCTGTATAATATCGGGCTGCGCGGGGTCTCCGCCGGCACTGCCGCATCGATGCTGAATCTGATGCCGGTGTTCGGACTGATCTTTTCGAGAATCTTCCTGCATGAAGTGATTGCGGCGCGTCAGCTGATCGGCGGTGCACTTGTCATTGTCGGCGTACTTCTGTCACTTTGGATGGAGAAATAATAATCATCCGTTTTGATCTGCGTTAATTTCAGCACTGTACGGTTATCGGTACAGTGCTTTTTCTGTCCGGCAGTATGGTAAAGCCAGGAGGTAACAACGATGGAACACAATGACTGGACACTCAGCATCGAACCCGGCATCGCCGAGCTCTCTCCCGAACAGACCGTAATGATCCTGCGCTCCTTTATGAATGATGAAGCGTCATGGACTGCCGCACGAAAGGCGGGGATCACCATACCACAGGCAGAACAGTGCGTTATGGATCTCTGGAACATCTTCTCCTGGCGCAAGCGGGTCATGTCCAATGCCTGACCGGCTGTTCCGCTACCGCACGCAGGCACTGTTTCAAAACCGCATCAGTCCCCGTGAAAAACAGGATCTTCTGGTCCGCTGTTATCATGCACGGATCGATCCTGCCCAGGCCGCAGTCCTGCTGGAAATGCGCAGGCAGGAAGTGGAGAACTGGTACCTTCGTCTGGCACTGTCCATAGCGCAGACCGAACTTCAGAGAGTCAGCGAATCCCAACCGCTTCATCGCTGACTCCTCTGTCCGCGGTATAATGAATTTACAGATGTATTGTCTTAAAGGAGTATGGAAACATGCAGTTTGTAAATATCATTGAAAAAAAGGCGGACGGACTGGAACTGACGGAAGAAGAAATCCGGTATATGATCACCGGATATACCGCAGGGGACATCCCGGATTATCAGATGGCCTCCATGTGCATGGCCATCCTGCAGAGAGGGATGACCGCACGGGAAGCGACCGATCTTACGCTTGCGATGATGCACAGCGGCGATGTGGTGGATCTTTCGGATCTTCCGGGCGTCAAGCTTGATAAGCACAGCACCGGCGGAGTCGGCGATACAACGACACTGGTCGTTGCGCCGCTGGTTGCGGCCTGCGGCGGCACGGTCGCAAAGATGAGCGGCCGCGGCCTGGGACATACCGGCGGAACACTCGATAAACTGGAGTCCATTCCGGGAACCAAAGTGGAAATTCCGATGGAGCGCTTCCGTGAGATTGTCCGGGAAAACGGTGTATCTGTGATCGGACAGTCGGCGAATCTTGTGCCGGCAGACAAGAAGATGTATGCACTGCGTGATGTCACCGCAACCGTGCGGTCCATTCCGCTGATCGCATCTTCCATTATGTCCAAGAAACTGGCGAGCGGCGCCGATGTGATCATGCTCGATGTCAAAACCGGAAGCGGTGCATTCATGCGCACTGTGGATGAGGCAAAGCAGCTGGCAGAACTGATGGTCAGTATCGGAACCCGTTCCGGACGAAAGGTGCGGGCTGCCATTACCGATATGAATCAGCCGCTTGGCATGTCCGTCGGAAATGCTCTGGAAGTACAGGAAGCGGTGGAGCTTCTGTCCGGGCAGATTCCGGAAACCGATCCGCTGTATGAGGTATGCATGATCCTTGGATCGTCGATGCTGGAACTGGCAAGACTTGCCGAGAATGAGGCGGATGCCCGCAGAATGCTGAAGGAAAAGATTCAGAACGGTGAGGGGCTGGCGCGCCTGCGGAAGATGATTGAGCTGCAGGGCGGAGATGCGTCATATCTTACCCCGGAGCGCATGAATGAACTGGTGGCGGTAAAACGCCATGTACCGGTATGTGCGGACCGGGATGGATATGTTGTGTCGATGATGGCAGAGGAGATCGGGGAAACGGCACGGCTGCTTGGCGCAGGCCGTCTGAAAAAAGAGGATCCGATTGACCCGGCAGTCGGCCTTGTCATGAAGGTGCGCTGCGGCGCGAAAGTATCCACCGGCGATTCGCTGGCAGTCCTGTATGTTAATGATGAGACAAACCTGGAAGAAGCCATCCGTCTCCTGAAAGCTTCCATCCGCATCGAACCGGAGTATCATAAACCGAATCCGATGGTCTACGGAGTGATTGGCTGATGATGAAGATTGAGATACTGGAACTGGTCGACGGTGCCCGCAAAGCGTCGGGCACCGCTGTTATTATCGATGTGTTTCGGGCGTTTTCACTGGAACCGTTTGTTCTGTCCCAGAACGCAGGAAGTCTGACCGCGGTCGGAGAAACCGAAACCGCCTATGCCGCAAAACAGGCTGATCCCAATACGATTCTGATCGGCGAGCGGCATGGCCGGATCCTGCCAGGATTTGATTACGGAAACAGTCCGGCTGCCGTAAACGGCGTGGACTTTACCGGACGCAATGTGATCCATACGACGTCTGCCGGAACGCAGGGCCTGACCTGTGCCTCGCATGCGGACCGCATCTTTGCGGCGTCTCTTGTCAACGCAAAGGCAACTGCGGATGTGATCCGTGCTTCCGGAACAGACCATGTCAGTCTTGTATGTATGGGCTGGGAAGGAAAGCGCAATACGGAAGAAGATCTTCTGTGTGCACAGTATATTCAGTCCCTGCTGAATGGAACCCCGATGAAGGATATCCGCAGGCAGGCGGAGGATCTGCGGTATTACGAGGGGAAGAAGTTCTTCGATCCTGCACAGGCGGATGTCTTTCCGGAACCGGATTTCTGGCTCTGTGTGGATCCGGACCGGTTTGACTTCGCAATTGAAGCGATCCCGTGTGATAATGGATTCCGCATGAAGGCGGTAAAGGCAGTATGAAAAAGAAATATTTCTTCTTTGATATCGATGCAACCCTGACGGACGATGCGACGCATAAGATCGTACCGAGCGCGGAATGGACCCTCCATGAACTGGAACGCAACGGTCACTTTGTGTCGATTGCGACCGGACGTGCACACTATAAGACCGTATCGTTTACCGATCCGATC
>JAFOLE010000295.1 GCA_017419465.1 Solobacterium sp.
CCGTTCATGATGGAATGAATACGCTGAATGGCCAGCGGGTCCTCTCCGATCAGTTTTTCCCGGAATGCCTGCGCAATGACCATACAGGTGTCAAGATTGTCTCCCGTGACATACTCAAAGGGGCCTGCCTCTCCATAGCCGACGATTCCCTCGTCGGTATCGATGCGCAGCACCATGGTCTCAAAGCCGTACAGCACCGCAAAGGAAATCTTAAATGGCTTATCAAAGGCAAAGGATGCCTTCTTAACCTGAATATCTGTAATTTTCATGTGTTCTGCCGTGTGTTCCGGGTATACGAAAACAGCTGCGGCCCTCCTTTATAAAACGGAATGATACGGATGAATGAATTACCGGTTTCCCGGCAGGTGTATTTTCTTAATCTTATCATGTCAGGCGAATATATGAGGAGATGTATCTCATCCCGGGGGTACATAGCCGGATATAATGAAAGAAGAAATGAAAGAACTGATTGAGAAGATCGCCGCAAAGCTCTTCGGCGGTCTGAACATGTCCTGGAAGAATGTTATTCTGTTTGCGCTCGGCGCCGCGGTTTATACTGCCCTGATGGCATTGCTGGTGCCGCAGAACAGTTCCTTTCATGATATTGTCGTGACCTCTGAACTCTGGGCGATGTTCGGCATCATTATCTTCATGAACTGCAAATCACCGAATGAAGCAGCCGCCAAGGTATTTGTCTTCTTTCTGATCTCCCAGCCGCTCATCTATCTCTTTCAGATTCCGTTTCATAAAAACGGAGCCAACCTTCTGACCCATTATCCCTTCTGGTTTCTGATCACGGTTCTGACTGCCCCTGCCGCATGGATCGGCTGGCAGATTCATCACCGTTCCATAACCTCAGCCCTGATTCTTTCCCTTGGACTGATCATTATCATCTATTACGGAATGCACTACTTCTTCTGTATGACGGTGCACTTTCCGGCGCATCTGCTTACGGTACTGTTATGTATCGCGGAAGTGCTGTTGTTAATCTACGGGCTTCTGCCCGGCTGGCATTCCCGCCGGCTGGCCTTTATTCTCTGTTTTATTGCGGCAGTGATCTTCGGTATCCGGAGATTCACCGTTCCCTTTGTGGACAAGACGGTTGCGGTACAGCTGGATGAAAATAAATATCCCCTGGATCATACCTGGCTGGTTATTCCACGCAATGAATCCGTCAGTACGGCAGACTTTGCCTATACCCTGGACGGCCCCGCCCTGATCGTGCACTTCTATAACTGTTCCAATAACGTCATTACGATGTTTGACAATGAGCGTCATGAATACCGTCTGGATATTCATTGTGACAAAGACCTCAATGTCTATGTCGAAGAGCGGAAACCATATTTCCATATCTTCGGTCAGCCGATACAGCAGTAACGCGTAAACATTCAGACAATTTGCCGTAAATTGCCCGCTTCGCAGTTACGTTATTTCGTATTTTAATACGGCTTATTGCTCAGTTTCATGTTACAATCATCCCACAGGGAAGATCCCTTTTATCGGATCACCATAACGGTGGCGGTTGTCCTTCTTCGCTGATGTTTCAAAGCATCCGGAGAAGGTATGGCAGCCCTTCTCCAGAGTTAATCACTCATTGAAGGGAGGGATGTCCATGGAAGTTGTTGGCATATTGCTTTCAATCATTGCCTGTCTGACAGCGTACATCGCCTTAGGTATGGCAATACTGGCTTTGGATAACAACGAAAAAGATCGCCCGTCTCGGAAGGATTAGCGATCTTTTCGCAAAATTCTAAGGACAACCGTCATCGGTGGTCCTTTATCGTTTTTATAATAACACCTCCACCAATCAATTCAACCCCTGCAAGGGACGATTCGCCAGCTGTAGTCATGTTTTTCGTCAGAACGGTCGCAATACCACAATTCGTATCAGGACCTATGATAATACCACCCGTCTTATTCGCCTGATTGTTCATTCCGGGATACTTTCTTCTCACTTGCGCTATGATACTTATATCAGGATTCACAATGACTGGAGGATGTCATTATGGGAACATCAGTCTATAAACAGATTTACGACGCAATCGAAAACGAATCTCTGCCGGATGGCTTTGAACTGCCGGAAGAAGATACTGCCTCCGGCAGTCTGAAGTGGGCACCCGGGGCAATGGATGGCGTTTACATGTATCACATGGCGCCGAGTGAATTATCAGATGCGGATACTGCACACATGGAAGCTGCCGTGGAAGAAGCATCAGCCGGAGACTATAAGACCGCCGATCAGTATTTTCACGAATTCACAAAAGAACATCGTGCCATCTCCGCCATCGATGTGCTTCAACGGTATATTGCGGAGAACCGGGAAGATCTCGATACCGAGAATCTGTATCAGACGGCGGTATGGATCCTGCAGGAATCGGAACACATTGAGTGTGTGAAGATGGCCATGGCCATCCTTGAGATTTACCGTGACGTCCGGGAAGAGATCCGGGATGTGATCTATCAGCTTGCCCTGTACGATGAATTCACGCTTCCGGCAGTCTGGAATATGACCCGCTGGAAGGAAGGAAACCAGGATGTCTTTGACACCGCAAGGCATACCCATGGCTGGGGAAGAATCCATGCGGTAAACAGCCTGAAGCCAGATACGGAAGAGATAAAGAACTGGCTGCTTACCGAAGGCATAAAGAACAATGTTTCCCCTTCCTACTCTGCCCTTACCTGCTGGAATAACGGCGAAGCTGAAACAAAGCGTTCCGGTGACTGTACCGAGAAGGAATATAAAGGCATCCTGCGGATCATGGATGCCATGCTGGAGGAAGGACCGGTCGTCGGCATTTCTGCCCTGGAAGAACCGGAATCCGTTCTGCTTACTCTGTTATCAAAGGCTGACGGTTATCCGCTTGCCGGAGACGACTATCAGATTATTTCCAATATCCGCAGTTACTGTACCAATGCGGAACCTCCCATGCATGAAGCAGCGCAGAAAGCAGATGCCCTTCTGCATTCGCCTGCCTGCCATGAGGCAGTGATGAAGGCAGTGGAAGAAGGAAGCTGTCTGAATCTTGCGGAAGAGCTTGGCATTCCGTTTCTTGCACAGCTGTACGAAAACATGCGGAAACATTTCGATACCACCTATTTCCTCTGCGGGCATCTGATGGCAGAACCGACCTATGCGGAAAAGACCCTGGAGCTGTTCCGAAACAACCTTCCGTTATCGAAGATGACCGGGGATCTGAAGGAAGATGATCTGTCTCCGAAAGAGTACCTGTCCCATATAGAATTGCAGTCGATTCTCTTTACGCTTCGTGAACTTCCGTTAACCGGACTGGACCTTGTCCATACCGGACTCTTCAGCACACTCCTGCGGGACCGCCTGTCTGCGATCAGTGTTCTGGAACACTGGGTTCAAGATTCCAACACCCCGTTAATTGAACTCTCCAAAGATCTGTATGATCAGCTGGAGGAACTGCTGAAACAGAATCTTCCCGAAGACCTGAAAGAACGGGCCGAAGGACTGTTAAGAGGAGATACGGTATTTGAACACAACCTGAGCGGCCTCATCAATATTGAGTAATCATCCAACTACAGCAAATACCCGCTCGCAATCGGCGGCTTAAGTGATACTCAATGACAATCGAGCTTTCCGGTTCACTCCGGAAACACATATGTTCAGTGTTCTTCATTTAGAATGCAGCACTTACAATTCGCTTTAATTTGATGAAGTGCGTTCTCCGATGAACATTTTTCCAAAAGACCGGATTCTTAATTCCAGCAACCAGACAGCCGCGTTCATCTGTCCGCAAACGCAATTGCATACTGCACACGAAAAGGATCACCGTCTCCGGTGATCCTCAGGCTCCATAATTACCTTTATCTGTTGTTTCTCAGTTGATTTCCGAACCGTTTCCGATGCCGTCATAGGTAACGGATACGACCTTCAGCGGCTTGATGGTCGCAATGATATCGAAGTCATCGGTATTTACATAGTCCTTGTCCTTCTCAAAGCGGACAACATAGCTGAACGGGCCATGGTTCATATAGACATCCATATCCTCAAGGTTATAGCCGAAGCCTTCGGTCCATCCGTCATCGACCAGTTCCTGTCCGGTCTTGCCGATGAGTTTGTCCAGTTCATCCTGGGAAGGAATCATCTCGGTCAGGTTGTCCAGCTGACGGGTTTCAAGTGCACCCGCAATGGCACGGTGCTTTTCTTCATACTCGGGATCGTCAAATTCCAGTGCCATCAGCTGATCAGATACATCTTTGGTAAGATCCGCATAGGCACGGTATAACGTACCATTCAGGTCAAAGACAATAAAATACGTATCCTCGGTATTGCCGCGTTCGCGCTCATCCGGGTTTGCCGCAAAGATATCACCGATCGTCTTGAAGGATGTGACATCCACAGACGCATTGGATGCCTGTGCTGTTTCCGCAGGCTGATTTGCCGGGGCATTGTTCTTTGCGCCGCATCCGGCAAGCA
>JAFOLE010000296.1 GCA_017419465.1 Solobacterium sp.
CATCTTTCCCCGGATACAGAGACCGCCCGCAGTGTCGGATCACGGCACGGGAAACCGGTGATTTATATCGTGCTTGCGGGTGAAATGTACCGCAGCGGATACCGGTTTTACCGCTCGGCAAACGGGGTATGGCTGACAAAGGAAGTGCCGGTTCGTTTTTTGAAGCGCATCTGAAACAGGGATGAGCATGCGTTATCTGCCGGACTGCATTCCTGCGATATAATAAAGGACAGAAAAGAGCAGCTATCCGGCACTGTCGGAAACCTGCATGAAATTAAGGAGAACAATTATTACTTATGAAACCCGAAAAGAAAGCATGTGAGATGAGTGTTGCGGAACTTGCGTCCTACATTGACTATTCCGTACTGAAGCCGGAATTCACCGAGCAGGAGATCATTGATCTGACCAAAGACGGCGCCGCCCTTGGATGTGCGACCATCTGCATCAACCCGGCATACATTGAACTCTGTGAGCCGTATGTACGCGGAACCATCACAAAGCTCTGTCCGGTTACCGACTTCCCGTTCGGCGACAGCTCCACGGAAAGCCGTGTTGCGCAGATCAACATCGTCGGAAAATATGACTGTGTCGGTGAAATCGACATCGTCGCAAACTTCGGCAAGCTCCGCTCCGGCAAATATGATGAAGTAACGGCAGACCTGAAGGCATGTGCAGACGCAGCTCATGCGCTTGGTCATGAACTCAAGGTCATTCTGGAAACCGATGCCCTGAATGAAGAACAGATCCGTCAGGGATGTGAATGCATCATCGCCGCAGGCGCTGATTATATCAAGACAAGCACCGGCTTCCTGACCGGTCATGAGGCAAAAGGCGCTACCGTTGACATGATCGCCATGATCATGGATCAGAACAAGGGCCGTGCAAAGATCAAGGGTTCCGGCTGTATCCGTACCCGCGAGCACTTCCTTCAGCTGATCGATATGGGCATCGACCGCATGGGTGTCGGATACAAATCCGTACCGGTCGTACTCGACTTAAAACGCTGAGTCCGTTATGATTCAGGCATACAGGCATTCCTGTATGCCTTCTTTCTTTTTGGAAATAAGACTATGAAATCATTTCTCTTTTATGAGCCGGAGAGTACCGGCACAGACTGGAAACGCATTGACCGTTTCCGCACCCGTATGGAAAAACGAACCGCTTCGATCTGTTCGGAACGGGCCCTTTTATATACCGAATCGTTTCAGATGACAGAGGGCGAACCATACATCCTGCGCAAGGCAAAGGCGTTTGCGCACACCCTTGCGAATATGACCATCTATATCGAACCGGATTCGCTCATCTTCGGCAATCAGGCAAGCCGGAATTTTGCGGCGCCGATCTTTCCGGAGTACTCCATCGACTGGGTAATCAAGGAGCTCGATGAATTTGATCAGCGCTCGGGCGATGTATTTCAGATTGATGAAACGACAAAGAACGATCTCCGTTCCATTCACGCATACTGGCACGGACACACGCATGAAGATGAAGTCAGCGCCAATACAACGGAGAACATCCGGCTTGCGGAAAAGCAGGGCATCCTGCACAGAGGCGGTATTTCCATGTCCGGCGACGGACATATCGTTCCGGATCATCCGACCATTCTGAAGCGCGGTCTGCGCGCTATTCAGAAGGAAGCGGAAGAAAAAGCTTCTGATTCGACGTACAATGAGGATCAGCGGAACTTCTACGAAGCCGTATCCATTTCCATGAACGGCGTGCTGCGCTTCTTCAAACGCTACGGCATCCTGCTGGAAGAACTGGCGGAAACGTGCACGGATCCGGCACGAAAGCAGGAACTGCTTGCGATGAGCGCCATGGCATCGACGATGATGGAACAGCCTGCACGTTCCTTCCATGAAGGTGTGGAAGTCTGTTATATGGTCCATGTCCTGCAGATGATCGAGTCCAACGGACATTCCTTCTGTTACGGAAGGTTCGATCAGTACCTGAATGAGCTGTATCAGAATGACATCGAAGACGGCGTGCTGACCAAAGACAGGGCACTGGAACTCATCACGCATATGTTCCTGATGAATTCCACAAACAATAAAGTCCGTCCTTACGGACATACCCGCTTTTCCCAGGGATACCCGCTGTATTCGAATCTTGTGGTCGGCGGCCTGACGTCGGAGGGAACGGACGGCACAAATGAACTGTCCTATCTCTGCGTTGAGGCAATGAATCTCTGTTCAATGGCAGAACCGAACTTTTCGGCACGCATTCATGCCGGCACCCCGCAGGCATTCCTGGAAGCCTGCGCAAAACTGATCCGCACCGGATGCGGAATGCCTTCCCTCTTCAATGATGAAACGGCCGTCAAAGGATTGCTCGACCTCGGCATTCCGAAGGAAGATGCATTGGACTACTGCCCGATCGGCTGTGTGGAAACCGGTGTGCCCGGCAAATACGGTCACCGCGCCACCGGCATGACCTACGTCAACTGGGGCAAGGTATTCGAAGTGATGCTTTACAACGGCTATGACCCGAAGAGCGGGATCCGGATGATTCCGGTAAACGAAGGGGATTCCCGTCGCTCGGTATTCAAGAGTTATGACGATGTCTGGAATACCTGGAAGAAATTCCTGAAGTTCTATTCCGATATCGCGGTAGAATGCGACGCGGTATGCGATCGGAGTCTTGAAGTATATGACGCCGATCCGTTTGCCAGTGCGCTGATCTATGACAGTATGGAAACCGGAAAGACCCTGAAACAGGGCGGTTGCCGGTATGATGTGATTTCACAGTCCAACATCGGACCGAGTGTTGTCGGCAATTCCCTGATGACGATTAAAAAACTGATCTTTGAAGATCAGACCCTTACCTGGGATCAGCTGCTGGATGCGCTGGAAGACAACTGGCAAAGCAATGAATCCCGCCAGGTTCACAAACTGGTGAATGCCGTACCGAAGTTCGGCAACGACAACGATGAGGTCGATCAGATCGTCGCGGATGTATTTGATTCCTATCTGGAACTTCTGCCGGGATATGATACCCTGCGGAAAGACAGCGGTCCGAAGATCAGCTGTTATACCATGTCCACCAGCAACATCACCAGCTACGTTCCCAACGGACTTGCGGTCGGCGCAACGCCGGACGGACGTTATGCGGGCTCGCCGCTCAATGAAGGCTGTTCTCCGGTCCAGGGCACCGATCGGAACGGACCGACGGCAGTCATCAATTCCGTATCCAAACTGCCGAATGAGAAAGTCGCGGCGGGACAGCTGCTGAATATGCGGTTCTCCCCTTCCGCACTGGAAGGCGACGACAACCTCGCACGGTTTACCGCATTCCTGCGGGTATCGCAGAAGCTCGGCATCTATCACAATCAGTTCAACGTCATTTCCTCGGACATCCTTCGCGATGCGAAGGCGCATCCGGACGAATATACCGATCTCATTGTCCGCGTGGCAGGTTACTGCGCACAGTTTGTCTCTCTGATGCCCGAGGCACAGGATGCGATCATCGCGCGCACGGAAAACGGGTGGTAATCATGATCAGAAGAACTGTTATTTCAAAAACACAGTCACAGACTCCATATTCCCTGGAACCCTTTATCCGCGAACATCTGAAGCACAAGGGATGGTACGGTGATTTTTATGAGCCCTATGATCCCGATCCCGAAACCATCGATATTCTGACGGCACGTGCCGGCGCGACCATGGGCACGGAGGTCTGTGAGGGCGTTGAGACAGAACGCTTCAACATTCCTGCAGGGGATCATTGGATTCCGGCAGAGAAGTATTACACCGATCCGCACAGCAGTACAATCATCCTGTTTCTGCACGGCGGCGGATTCACTGTCGGTTCGGTTGCGCACAAACGCGCCCAGTGCCGATACCTTGCGCTGACTTCCGGCGCGGTTGTGATTTCCGCAGAATATCGGCTTGCGCCGGAAGCGATGTATCCGGCAGGCAAGGAAGACGCGATCACAGCGCTGCAGTACTGCGCATCTCTGCCGCATACACATCTCGCACTCGGCGGCGATTCAGCCGGGGCATGCCTTGCGGCGAATGCGATCCTTGAATCCGGCGTGAAAACAGACTTTGCCTTCTTCTGGTACGGCGCCTTCGATCTGAATCTCGCTGAACAGATGGAGCCGTCGTTTGACTATGATGCATTTACCGTCACCGCAGACGACCGGGATCTCGTATATAACCGTCTGAACCGCTTCCGTAAACTTGCGGTGGAAATGCAGAAGATGTATCTTCCTGCAAACCTGTCCCCGAAGGATCCGGCGGTCTCACCGATGTATTCCGATCAGCTGAACCAATTCCCACCGTCCTTGATCATTGAGGCGGAATATGATTATTACCGTTTCTGCAATGAAGCCTTTGCGGCGAAGCTGGATCAGGCAGGCGTTCCGACGGAGATCCTCTTCTATGAAGGCGTCGATCACGGCTTCCTTGATCGAATCGGTTCTGTCCCGCAGGCAAAGCACAGCATCGATGTCATCGCAGAGCGCATCCGGACTCTTTAACTCACGGTAATGGCAGAGAAGGAATGTCCTTCTCTGCTTTTTCTGTGACAAAAAAATACACCGTCCTTTGGACAGTGTATGGGTTGTTTTGAAGTATGTGATCGATCAGCGGTCTTCATCCTCAGGGAGGTAGAAGATCTGTTCATCATCTTTCGATAACATATAGTTTCCGCGGGCATAACTTGCGACATAGTCCGGATCTTCCAGTTTCTCGCGTTCCCGGGTGAGATATTCATTCTCATCCAGTACCTGCTGGTACTTTTCTTCGACTTCCAGCAGCTGCCGCTTCAGGGTAATGGTGGTGTAAACTTCCGCCGCAACCCGGTAAAGCAGGTACATCGAAAACAGGATAACGACAATACAGATCAGACGTGTGAACGGTGTCAGTTTCCTTCTGGTGCTCTTTTTCTTCTGTTTCTGAACAGTTTTCTTTTTAACAGTCTGTGTTTCCGACATTGGTTTCTCCTGGGATTTTATTGTATAACACCTCTGTCAAAAGGTATACCGCAATTTCACCCTTCCGGATTTGTATAAAGATGTCCCAGGGCCGTATAAAGCGGTTTATACAGAACCAGGACAATAATCGCATTGGCGATTCCGTGCACAAGGTCATACGGGATGCCTGCGATCCACCAGGCAGCGGCTGCCTTCCAGCCGGCTGTGATCAGCGTCAGTAATGCGCATAATACGCCGAATAACAGGCCGAATACGCCCGCAATCACCGCATTGAGCACCGGGGAATCCACGTTGGAAGTGAGCGCACTGATCAGCACAAGGATCGGCCAGACATAGAAGTACGTTGCCGTCCAGATACTGACGCCCCACCACATGCTTTCCAGCACCGCAAACAGAAGCACGGACGCAAGCGTCAGCTTCCATCCGAACTTCCGCGTATACACCATTACCAGCAGAGTGATCAGCTCTACGTTGGCAATTGCGTTCAGCGCAAACTTGGCAGCCTCGAGCACTGCGGTCATCGCCGCGATCAGAACCATCTGTCGGATGGCAGTTCCGGGTTTATGCATCGATTACTCCACCGTAAAGGTATAGGCATCCCCGTCGGTAACCGGCTGTTCGCCGATTCCGTAACTTCCGTATTCCCCGTTGACATAGATCGCCCAGTACTTCTGATTCACATTGTAGTCTGCGACGACATTGTTAATTGAAGTGATGTACGGTCCGTAGTCACTGTCCACGGTTTCATAGACGAAATCGGTGCTCTTAGTCAGTTCATCAAGCACCTGTACAAGGTATTCGGCATCGGTATCCGCCTGATAGGATGTTTCCATGCCGTCTTCTTCCTTTACCGTGACCGTCACATGTTTTGCGCCGGTGACCGGTTTCGGTTTATTGAGGAAGTACACCAGGGCAAGCATAAGCGCAAGCAGTACGCCGCCCGTCACATAAAGCCAGTTTTTCCGGTTGTTCATCATCTGTCCCTCCTGTACTGTCCGCGCACGGCCTGACATCGCGGGACCACGACAAAAAACCGGGTCCGGAATGTCCGCGCAGCCAGGGTCTCGTGGCGCGTTGAACCGAATACAGGCAGGTCTCCCGGCTTCCGCTTCACACTTCCGCCGCCTTCTCGGTTTCCCAATGGCATCTGGCGGAAATACGCGGTTCACGGTGACGAGTTCGCGCGGGACTCACACCCGCTTCCCTATTCTGGATGTCCGACGGAATCATTCCGCACATCCCACCTGTTTCGTTCCGTAACTACTAGGAAATCATAACACTGCAGGAAACTGCATTCGCAAGGAAATTTCACTTACCCAACAACAGCCCTGCATTCAGAACCTGCTAGAATGGAATCATGAATATCTTTGCGAAGCGTCTCATCGGTCTTGCGGTTTCTCTTGCGGCACTCGCCTACGTCGGCCTTACGCATTCCAAGGCATTTGAAACCTATATCAATGACCGTAAGAATGCGGAGGAAAAACCGGATCAGAAAGACGCAGATCATGAAAAGCAGGAGTGAATACAGCTCCTGCTTTTACGTCTGAACGGATTCTGTCCGCCGCCATTGCGCCTTTTTCGATCCGACCAATTCCTCAGCGATGGACTACAATGAATATATCCAGTCGGAGGTATTTATGGGAAAACGAATTCTGAACTGCGCAGCCAGTGATTTCAGTGCGATGAGCGCTGCGGAACTGCTTTCTGCGATCGCAGAGAGTGAAGGGAGAACCATGGTTTCAGAAACCATCGGTTCCGTTCCGCCGGTTCTCGAAACACTTACGAATGCGGAACTGGTATCCGCAATGGGTGCGGATATTGTTCTTCTGAATATGTTTGATGTGAGTCATCCGGTGATTCAGGGGCTTCCTCCCGTTGAACCATCAGAGACGATCCGGGAGCTGAAGCGTCTGGTCGGCCGTCCGATCGGAATCAATCTCGAACCCGGAACTGTAACAGACAGTTCTTCCCAATGGGCACTTACGGATGGCCGCACTGCTTCAAAGGAAAATGCACGCAAGGCGTTTGAAATGGGTGTTGATCTGATTCTGCTTACCGGCAATCCGGGCATCGGTGTGGAAAATGCCGGAATCATTCATTCCCTGCGTGAAATCCGTGCCGAGCTTGGCGATAAGATCATTCTTGCGGCAGGAAAGATGCATGCCTCCGGAACAGGGGAAGGCGGCAGTGAGATTCTTTCCCATTCTGACATTCATGAATTCATTGAAGCAGGTGCGGATATCATTCTGATGCCGGCTCCGGGGACCGTTCCCGGGATTACGCTGGATTGGGTAAAAGAACGTGTCGATGAAATCCATCGGTTCAGAAAACTGGCAATGACCGCGATCGGAACCAGCCAGGAAGGCGCGGATCCGGAAACCATCCGTTCCATAGCTCTGATGGCCAAACAAAGCGGCACGGATCTTCATCATATCGGGGACAGCGGCCTGCCCGGCATTGCGGTTCCTGAAAACATCATGACATACAGTATTGCGATCCGTGGAATCCGCCATACCTACCGGCGGGTGGCCATGAGCATCAACCGCTGAATCTCAGACCCCGGTCAGATGGCCGGGGTTTTCTGATGATGAGTTCCTGCGCTTAATAAAAAACAAAAAGATCCGGCCTGTTTATGGTCGGATCCTCTGAGGTTAAGAAAGGAACCAGTCTTTCTCAGCCATGCATTTCGATTACTTCAGCAGTTTTGCGAGCTCGTCGTAAACAAACTGAACTTTGGTGCCGATGATTACCTGTGCGGTATTCTTGGAAGGACGAAGTACGCCTGCAGCACCTGCTGCCTTGCATGCCTTCTCATTTACCTGCGCTGCATCCTTGAGTGTGAAACGCAGACGTGTGACACAGTAATCAACATCTTCA
>JAFOLE010000297.1 GCA_017419465.1 Solobacterium sp.
CACTGCATAGTTCAGCTGTTGGATGGTCATAGATCAGCTCCTGTCATTTTTACAACACATCAATATTATTGCAGATTTCCGGATGCCGAATGCGGACTTATGCCCACATTAATAAAAAGGGGAATTGTGAATTCCCCTTTCATCCATGCATATTTCGCGCAGGCTGGCAATGCAGTAAACAGAAGTTATTCCACAGGAACGTACTGCTGCTCTGCCTTTGTAATGCCTTCCGGATAAATGACAGTAAAGTCGTTCTTCATTGAAATCGGTGTATAGCCTTTTTCAATGTATTCCGCAGACTTCTTTTCCCAGTCCTGTGTGCCCCATTCCCGTTCGTTGTCATCCGCTACGATCATGTAAGCCTCTGCCTTATACTTATTTCTTGAATCAATCGTATAGTTCATCATGCTGGTGTCGCTTCCGCTGTTGCCGAAGGCGAGTACCGGACGCTGACCGATTTCCTGATCAATATAGATCGCCTTATTTCCGTTGAGGTTCTTCTGCAGGAAGCCGCCTGTCAGCACGAGTTCGTCACCGTTCTCATATTTGTAATTCATATTGGAAGCTTCATCTTCATGACCGGCCTGCTTGACCTCAAAGTCGGTGCCGATTACGTGTTCCGGCGTAACATATGCACTGATCGGAGAGTTTGCGACAATTGCGCGGGTCGTGATGCGTTCCGTGCCGCTGATGACATAAATCGTAAATCCGTTATCATACAGATACTTCACAAGTTCGACCATCGGCAGATAGAAGTTGTCGATGTAACGCATGTTGTTGAAGCTGGCGGTTTTCTTCTTGCCGAATTCAACAACGTAGTTATAGAATTCCTCGACCGTCATTCCGGCATACGCTTTCGCAAAGTTGCGGGCAAGCGTTTCATCCGCAAGATATCCAGGTTTGATTTCTGCGGCTACTGCCTTCAGCTCATCAGAGACACGCTCCGGATGATCGCGCAGACAGTATTCGATGAACATCATCGTGTCATAGTATGTGTAATAGGTCTCGCATGCCAGGGTACCATCCATGTCGAATACCGCGATACGATCCTCGACCGGAATAAAGTCCGCACTGGTTTCATCCGTGACATCCGTCACAAAATCAATCAGCTTCTGCTTCGGGGCAGAACCTTCTGTCCAGAGTGAAAGCGGTTCTGCGGCAGGTTCTTCCGCTGCCGGTTCCGCAGTGGTTTCTGCAGCTGCGGGTGCGTTCGGCGCAGGTGCTGTATTGATACCGGAACCGGAAGAAAATAAGACACCGATCACAATCAGCGCAATGAGTTCAAGAATCGCGGCGCAGCGCCAGAAATTCAGTTGTTTCTTTATGTTATCCATCTCTTCCTCTCTTCTTTTTCCTTCCTTACTAACCCTACTATTATTTCACTCGTGTCGAAAACTGCAAGCACACTTTCTGTGCAATTCCTTTATTTACCTCGATTATTATTGAAAGCTCCCTTTAAGGTCATATTCTCGATGAAGGCTCCCTTTTATACTGTTTCTGAGGAGTAAGTGCTGTCAGAAACTGAAAAGGAGTCGATTATATGTCTGACAGAAACTATCATCATCTCTCCC
>JAFOLE010000298.1 GCA_017419465.1 Solobacterium sp.
ACAGGCCCTTGCGGCGGTAGGCAACAGCTATGAGATCACGCTGATCTTCATTGCGTTTGCCTTTGGCTCCAACATCGGCTGTTCCGTTGTCGTATCCCGGGTCTTCGGCGCAAAGCGCTACGGGGAAATGAAGAGTGCGGTATCGACTGCCATGATCGCAAGCGCGGTGCTGTGCGCGCTTCTGATGGCCTTCGGCATACTTGGCTGTACGCCGCTGCTCAATATGATTCATACTCCGGCAGAAGTATTCGCGGATTCCAAACTGTATCTCGATATTTATCTCTGGGGTCTGCCGTTTGTCTTCTTCTACAACATCGCCACCGGCATCTTCTCTGCCATGGGCGATTCCAGAACACCGTTTCTGTTTCTGGCCGTTTCTTCCACAGCCAATATCGCAATGGATATCTGGTTTGTGGCGGGCTTCCATATGGGTGTTGCCGGTGTTGCCTGGGCAACGTTCATCTGCCAGGGCATCAGCTGCGTACTGGCTGTGCTGGTTGTCGCGAAGCGGCTGCGGGCGTTTAAGACCGATGAACCGGCACCGTTATTTTCCTGGAATCTGTTCCGGCAGATTGCGGTCATTGCCGTTCCAAGCATTCTCCAGCAGAGCTTCATCTCCATGGGCAACATTGTCATTCAGGGTGTGATCAACGGCTTCGGACCGGGCGTCATGGCCGGTTACTCCGCCGCAATCAAGCTGAACAATCTGGTCATCACTTCATTTACCACGCTGGGCAACGGTATCTCCAACTATACTTCCCAGAACCTCGGCGCAGGCAAGCCATCCCGCATTGCGGACGGCTTCAAAGCCGGTATAAAAATGGTATGGACGCTCTCACTGCCGCTGTTTCTTGCCTACTTCCTGTTCGGAAGGGTATTCCTGAATCTCTTTATTGAGAATGCGTCCAATGAGGCGGTCTCTTCCGGCATGATGTTCCTGCGCATCGTATCGCCGTTCTACTATGTGGTTTCCGCAAAGCTGGTCGCGGACGGCGTGCTGCGCGGTTCGAGCCGGATGGGCAAATTCATGACCGCAACCTTCACTGACCTGATCCTGCGGGTCGTGCTTGCGATTGTGCTTTCCCGCACACCGCTCGGCGCAACCGGCATCTGGTGCGCATGGCCGGTCGGCTGGATCATCGCATGTATCCTTTCGGTCCGCTATTACCGCTCCTGCGGCTACGAACAGGAGCTGCCGGCGGTAAAACCCGCACTCAACGAAGCATGATCTCTTACCGGCGCAGGCCGGTTTTTTCTTTGCGTGCATATATATTAAATTTTTTTTACACAATTGACGTAATGTTGAGAAGTCCGCTAATATTAAAGAACAGAGAGAACACAGATATGGACGAAAAAACAAACAAATCAAATGAACTGAAACTGTTTTTGTGTCTCGGCGTGGCTGCGGTCGCGACCGGTGCCCTCGCAGTGATGAACAATAACGCCGGACGGGCTGCCAATCCTCATCCGGTGGCGGAAGCGGGAACGGAAAGCAGCGCTCCTGCGCTGGTTACCAATGTGGTTGCGCCGATCATCGCAGAAGGCGGAACCGGCATCACGGTCACCAAGGCGAGCGACTGGGAAGCACAGTATCCCAATGAGTTCAGCACCTATGCGAAGAACAGTGAGAATGAAGAGCATCACAGTTATATTGAAGCGCATCCGTACATCGCGACGCTTTACAGCGGATACGGCTTTGCGATTCAGTATGAAAGTGCACGCGGTCATACCTTTGTCGTAGACGATGTGACAAGCACAGGCCGTCCGCACAAGCTGGCGAACTGCTTTACCTGCAAGACCAGTGACTTTACCGCAAAGGCACTGAATGACGGGGACAGCGCATATTCAATGGCGTTTGAAGACATGGAAGCACAGATCACCGATCCGTTCGGCTGTTTCCACTGCCATCAGAATGAGCCGGGCACCCTGTATGTAACGCATACGTATCTTGCCAACGCACTGGCGGATGACATTGATTCGCAGAATGCACAGACACTCAGCTGCG
This sequence comes from Solobacterium sp., assembly GCA_017419465.1. Lineage (GTDB taxonomy): Bacteria > Bacillota_I > Bacilli_A > Erysipelotrichales > Erysipelotrichaceae > Bulleidia. Next base: position 2,006 of record JAFOLE010000298.1, read on the forward strand.
CACAGTGCCACAGTGAGTACTACTTCGATCCGGAAACCAAGGCAACAACGCTTGGTTATGTCGGTCTTGAGAATGCGACACCGGAAAAGATTCTGGATTACTACAACAACCTGAAGGATGCGGAAGGCAATCCGTATGCCGACTGGGTGGATGAAACCACCGGCGTCCGCAAGCTGAAGACCCAGCATCCGGAATTCGAAACGATTTCCGCTGCCGGCGGAATTCACCCGGATATGAGCTGCGTTACCTGCCATATGGGCACCGCGGTTGCGGAAGACGGCACCACATTCACGAACCACTACTGGAGCTCTCCGCTCGACAATCCGGATGTTCTGGAATCCTGTAATGCATGCCATGGCGATCTCACCGCAACGGTTGAGGCGATCCATGAAGAAATCATGGGCCGCTGCAACTCCATCGGTGAAGAACTCGCAAAGGCAAATGAGGATCTTGCGGCGGCAGTTGCGGCAGGAACCCTCAGTGAGGAAGATCTCGCAAAGGCAAGGGATCTCGCACGTTCTGCACAGTGGTACTGGGACTTCGTATTCGTAGAGAACGGAAAGGGCGTTCACAACAAGACACTTGCGACGGACTGCCTCGACAAAGCCGAGCAGTATCTCGGTGAACTCAACGGTGTTCTCGGCGCATAAGCGACTGATTCAAGAGACCATCCGGGGCTTCCCGGATGGTTTTTAAATGGCATGCCGATGTTCGGAATGCAGGAGATAAAGGTATAATTTCTTCTGTATATCAAAACCGGAGACACGGCGCAGAGACCGCGTCTCTGCCATCAACAGATCAGAGGGGATAAGAATGCGAAAGAATGAGAAACAGCTGAATATCTGTCTGAATGAACAGGGAATCGATACTGCCTCGGAAACCGCACAGAAATGGATGAATGAGGCGGGTGTGGCTCATGATGATGTGCTGCGGATCCGCCTTGCGCTGGAAGAACTGCTGGATGATATCCGCCGGCATTATGGACAGCCGGTCAATGCGGAGCTCTCGTTCCGGAAACGGATCGGCAGTTCCCTGCTTCAGATCCGCTATGAGGGCGACCGTTTTGACCCGAGCGCGCCCTCAGGAGATGAAGTGGAAGACCTGACGCAGTTTCTGCTTACGGAAATCGGCACGCAGCCGTATTACCGTCTGAAGGAAGGAACGAATGAACTGCTGTTCCGGATCCCAAGCCGGAAGCTGACGCCGGAAGTGCTGATGCTGATATGCATTGCGGCAGGCATTGCGGTCGGTCTTGCCGGATCGCTGATTCCTTCCGGTATCCGGACCGGCATCATCGACTTCGGTCTGTCCTTTCTCTCCGGGGGATTCCTGAATCTTCTGAATACCTTTATCGGACTTATGATCTTCCTGTCCGTCGTCAACGGAATCTGCGGCATCGGCAACGCAGCCGCACTCGGTAGAATCGGAAAGAAGATGATGCTGAGATATATCGCAATAACGTTCGTGCTTGGCCTGGTCTATACCATCGCCGGATATTTCTCTTTCCCGCTCCATAACGGAAGCGGCGCCGGCGGCAGTCAGATTCACGCCGTTCTGGAACTGATCTTCGGACTGCTTCCTTCAAACCCGGTAAAACCGTTTCTCGAAGGGAATACCCCGCAGATCGTACTGCTTGCGGTACTGATCGGAACGATACTCGTCCTGATGGGAAACAAGGCGGAACATGTACGCATCCTGTTTGCGGAACTATCCCTGCTTGTGATGCGCTGCATCTCGGTTGTCTGTATCCTTCTTCCGGTATATATCTTCTCTTCACTGGTGATACAGCTGTGGACCGGCGGACCGGATCTGTTCCTGCGCTTCTGGAAGCCGCTGGTGCTGTGCATCGTGATCTGCGCGCTTTCCATGGTAGTATATTTTGTGATCACCTGCGTGCGGCTGAAGGTGAAACCGGATATTCTTCTGCCGAAGCTGATTCCGGATTTCCTCATTGGTCTTTCAACGTCTTCGAGCGCTGCCGCGCTTGCGAGCAGTATGGAAATCAATGAGAAGAAACTCGGCATCGATGCCTCCTTCACCAGAATGGCATCTCCGATCGGTGTCATTATCTTCCCGGCAACTTCCACATTGATGTTTGTGCTGATTGCGGGCTTCCTTGCGGAATCCTATGGCATGCATGCAAATATCGCATGGTGGATCACGATGTGGATCGCGTCCAGCCTGCTGTCGATGTCGCAGCCGCCGGTGGCGGGCGGCGTCATTTCCTGCCTGTCAATCCTGCTTATGCAGCTCAGCATTCCCCAGGAAGGACTTCCTGCCGCAGTTGCGCTGGCCATGTTAATGGACTTCTTCTGCACGGCAGCCCGTATCTTCATCCTGCATCTGGAAATGTCCCTGCAGGCAAACAACATGCATCTCATCAATCTTGATATCTTCCGGCAGGAACTGTAGTCCGGAATCATTCACAGGAGTTTCTCAATGAACAAAGTCTATCGGTATCTTACCTCCATGCAGTTCGGACTCATTCTGCTTGGACTGATCATCATCGTCTCGGTCGCGGGATCGGT
>JAFOLE010000299.1 GCA_017419465.1 Solobacterium sp.
GCTTGTATGTGTCAATCTCATTGCGTTCATTCTTTACGGCATCGATAAGCAGAAGGCAGTGCACGGAAGGTGGCGCATCCCGGAATCGATACTGATTCTTACTGTGATATGCGGCGGCGGAATCGGCGCATATCTTGGCATGAAGACGTTTCATCACAAAACGCGCAAACCGCTGTTCGCACTTGGTGTTCCGCTGATCACACTGGCCGAATACGCAGTGCTTGCATATTCATTCGCAAATCATCTGATATGACCCTTCGGAGACTCCGGAGGGTTTTCTTTATGGGAAAGAGCCGGATGTATTGAGCATGCATGATCATCATCGATGCGGCGAAAACGAACAGATGATACACTAACTCCGGAAAAGGAATGACGTTATGAAAACGATACTCTTTGATCTGGACGGCACGCTTCTGCCGATGAACCAGAATGTCTTTGTGAATGATTACTTCCGGCGGATGGCGAAATACTGCGCCCCGTACGGATTCGATCCCCAACAGCTGGTGAAAGATATCTGGAAGGGCACCGCCGCAATGGTCGCAAACGACGGCACAATGACAAATGAAGAGCGCTTCTGGCAGGTATTCCACGAATTGACCGGCCGGGGAAGTGAAGCGGACCAGGAACTGTTTCTGCCCTTTTATGAAACTGAATTTGATCAGGTGAAAGAAGTCTGCGGGTTTAATCCGGAAGCGGAAAAACTGATCCGCGACCTGAAATCACGCGGCGATGATCTGATTCTGGCAACCAATCCGCTGTTTCCGCGGACTGCCACAATGCGCCGGATCGCCTGGGCAGGACTGTCCCCTGAGGACTTCCGCATGATCACGACCTATGAAATGATGAATACATGCAAGCCGAATCCGGAGTACTTCCGGGAGCTCTGCCGGAAGGCGGAGATCGTTCCGGAAGAATGCGTGCTGATCGGAAATGATGCGGTGGAAGACGTTGCGGCGGCAGAGACCGGGATGCAGGTATTTCTGATTACCGACTGTCTGGAAAACGGCACGGAAGATGCGCTTACGGTACCGCATGGAAGCTTTGCGGATGCACGCACCTGGCTTGTGCTTTGAGTGCATTGCCATCATTATTCTTGACACTGCACGCAGGGCGGTGATAAAACAGTTTTTATAGAAAAGGAAGACCGTATGAGACACATTAACAGTTGTATCTGTTCCTGCTGTTCTATGATTCGAAATGAGTCTGTTTTCCATGCGGTCGGAACAAACTGAACCTCAGCGGTTTGGAAATGAAAGTGACGGGCGCATGTGTGCCCGTTTTATTTTGATGTGATGCATGAAAGGAGATGGCGCGTTTGTCTGTAGATATATTACTGGAATATCTTCCGCTGTTTGCGCAGGGAGCGCTGGTCACGCTGAAGATCAGCGCGGCGGGAATCATTCTGTCACTGCTGGTCGGACTGGTCTGCTGTTACGTGCAGTATTACCGCGTGCCCGTGCTGCGTCAGATCGCGAAAGGATATATTGAGCTCAGCCGGAATACACCGATGCTGGTACAGCTGTTCTTCATCTACTTCGGACTGCCGAAAATCGGATTGTCCTGGAGCCGGGAAGTATGCGCCATTGCGGCATTAGTCTTCCTTGGCGGAAGTTATATGGCAGAAGCGATGCGCTCCGGGCTTGAAGCAGTGGATGTGATCCAGACCGAATCCGCCGTCAGCCTTGGCATGAACCGCTTCCAGGTAATGCGCTTTGTGGTATTTCCGCAGGCGATGGCGATTGCACTGCCGGCGATTTCCGCAAACGTCGTCTTCCTGATCAAGGAAACATCGGTTGTCTCCGCGATCGCATTGGCTGATTTGATGTATGTCGCCAAGGATCTCATCGGCAATGATTACAACACCAGTGAAGCACTGTTCATGCTGGTGGTCTTCTATCTTCTGATTCTTCTGCCGGTATCCTTACTGGCATCGTATGCGGAAAGGAGGATCCGTTATGCAGGATACGGGGCTTAGCATTCTGTTCCGCGGAATCAACTTTCTGCGCTTACTGCAGGGACTCTGGGTAACGTTGCAGATTTCTCTGATCTCGGTCGGATTGTCATTTATCTTCGGAACCCTGTTCGGGATGCTGATGACGGTAAAAAACCGTTTCGTACAGGCATTCTGCTGGCTGTATCTGAATTTCATCCGGATCATGCCGCAGCTCGTGCTTCTGTTCCTGGTGTACTTCGGTGTAACCCGGCAATGGCAGATCTCGCTGTCCGCCTGGTCGAGCGCAATCATCGTATTCACGCTCTGGGGAACGGCAGAGATGGGGGATCTTGTACGAGGCGCAATCGTCTCGATTCCCAGTCATCAGTATGAAAGCGCCGCAGCGCTTGGCATGACAAAACAGCAGATCTTCCGGTTTGTCATTCTGCCGCAGACGATCCGCCGTCTGATCGCACCGTCGATCAATCTGATCACCCGCATGATCAAGACAACCTCGCTGGTTGAGATCATCGGTATGGTGGAAGTGCTGAAGACGGGTCAGCAGATCATCGATGCCAACCGCATGCAGTATCCGACCGGTGCCCTCTGGGTGTACGGCGCCGTATTTGTTCTTTACTTTCTGGTATGCTGGCCGATCTCAACACTTGCCGGCCGGCTGGAACGGAAATGGAGGTAACGGAAGATGACAGATGAAATTCTGCTTTCCGTAAAGGATCTTGTGAAATCCTATGAGGGCACATCCGAAGTGCTCAACGGAATCTCTCTGGATATCCATAAAGGGGAGGTGGTCGTGGTGCTTGGACCATCCGGCTGCGGAAAGTCCACACTGCTTCGATGTATGAACGGCCTGGAGGAATACCAGAGCGGATCCATTACACTCGACGGAGAGAAGATCACAAAGAACGGCGCGAATATGACGGCGCTCCGTCAGCGCATCGGCATGGTATTCCAGAGCTACGAACTGTTTCCGCATCTTTCGATTCAGGACAACATCACACTGGCACCGGTTCAGGTCCAGAAGGTTCCGAAGGAACAGGCACAGGCCGAAGCGGAACGCCTGCTGGAACGTGTCGACCTGCTGGATAAGCGTACCGCATATCCCCGGCAGCTCAGCGGCGGACAGAAACAGCGTGTCGCCATTGTACGGGCGCTGGCCATGCATCCGGAGGTCATGCTGTTTGATGAAGTGACCGCTGCCCTTGACCCGGAAATGGTCCGTGAAGTTCTTGATGTCATGCTGACGCTGGCAGAACAGGGAATGACGATGGTGATTGTCACCCATGAGATGAACTTCGCCCGCGCTGTCGCAGACCGCATCGTCTTCATCGACGGCGGTGTCATCGTCGAGGAAACCGATCCGGAAACCTTCTTTGAACATCCATCCACCGAACGCGCAAAGCAGTTCCTTAAGACATTTACATTTGAAAAGAAAGCCTGATTGAGGCTTTGGGGGAAAAAATCATGAAAAACGTAAAATCACTGTTTCTGACAATCCTTGCACTCACACTTACCGCAGGATGCGGTTCATCCTCCGGAAGCGCTGCTTCCGGCTCCGGCGATTCCGCAGAAAAAAACGTTTACCGCACATTGGATGAAATCAAAGAAAGCGGAACCGTGAAGATTGGCGTATTCTCCGACAAGGCACCGTTTGGCTATGTGGATGAAAACGGAAACTATGCCGGATACGATGTTTACTTCGCAGAGCGGATCGGACAGGATCTTGGCACGAAGGTGGAATATGTTTCCCTGGATCCGGCAAACCGTGTTGAGTTTGCGGAGACCGGAAAGGTAGACATCGTTCTTGCCAACTTCACCGTGACACCGGAACGTGCAGAGAAGGTTGACTTCGCACTGCCGTACATGAAGGTTCAGCTCGGTATTGTTTCGTCCGAGAAAGATCCGATCAACGATGTCAGCGATCTCGAAGGCACCGGAAAAGAACTGATCATTGCCAAGGGAACAACCGCAGAAACCTATTTCGAATCCAATCATCCGGATGTGACACTGCAGAAGTATGATGCATATGCGGACGCATACAACGCACTGCTCGACGGACGTGGCGCAGGCCTTTCTACGGACAATACCGAAGTGCTCGCATGGGCATCCGTCAATCCGGGCTTTGTCGTCAATGTTGCGGCACTCGGGGATGTTGATTCCATCGCACCGGCAGTTGCCAAGGGAAATGAAACTCTGCTGAACTGGCTGAATGATGAAATCAAGGCGCTGGGAGAAGAACAGTTCTTCCATGCGGATTATGAGGCAACGCTGCGTGAAGTATACGGCGCAGATTCCAATGCGGATGATCTCGTCGTTGAAGGCGGCGTCATCGACTGATTTAATGATCATGCTCTTCCGGATCACTTCGATCCGGAAGAGTTTTTTAGATTATTCCGGTTGAACCGGCATCCGTCTGCACATACAATAAGACAGAAAAAACGGAGTCAGTTTATGAGTGAACAGAACAGAAGTGAACGTGCGGTTATCCTGAAACACAGCGGCTATAACTGCGCACAGTCTGTCTTATGCGCATTTGCGGAAGAGAGCGGGCTGGATGAAGAGACCCTGAAAAAACTCGGTGCGGCATTCTGTGCCGGCATGGGCGCAATGAATGCGACCTGCGGCGCACTGTGCGCGGCGGAGATGCTGCTGGGACTGATCCGGTATGAAGGAAAACCGGTCCTGAAAGATGCGGCGGCGATTCATGCGGAATTCACATCCCGCTGCGGTGCATCCATCTGCCGTGATCTGAAAGGAATTGATACGGGAACGATGATCTGTTCCTGCGATGACTGTGTGCGGAATGCCGCCGCAATCGTATCGGAAACACTGCTTTGATTCTGTATATTTATATATTTAAAACTTTTGATAAAATAGCCTTGTTGTTTCAACAGATAGAGTGAGGATCTATGGCGAAAGTTTACAGCGGAATTGACGATCTGCCGCAGGGAACGGCGAGTGATCATATTACAGAAGGGCTGCTTGTGCTGGAAGGCGGTGCCTGGCGCGGAATGTATACCCAGGGTGCGCTTGATGCCCTGATGGAAGAAGACA
>JAFOLE010000300.1 GCA_017419465.1 Solobacterium sp.
ACTTCACGGTCCGTGCGGAAGACAACGACAACCCCGAGCAGCGTTGAAAGTTTTAACCGATCTGCGTCATCCGCATAGAAAAGATGACCGCTGCGGATCAGCATGCCCGAACGGATCTTACGTCCTTCTGCGCCGGTCATTCCGCCCAGATCACGTGTATTATTCAGTCCGTTTAACTGGATTTTCTGTGACATGTGTTTCCTCCTGCCCCTGTTTCCGAAAGATCCTGTGCGCAATTCTCAAAACAAGGCTATATTAACGTATATGAGTATAAAGCATCCGCGCTCTGCGAAGACAGATTTTGAACATGGTGCGGTCTGGAAAGTCATCCTTGCGCAGTCCCTGCCCCTGATGACGGCGCAGATCGTTCATCTTCTTTACAATATTGTCGACCGTGTTTTCATCGGACATATGCCCGGAAACACCGGCGCCGCAGCGCTGACCGGCATCGGTCTTGCCTTTCCGCTGACCACGATCATCGCCGCATTTACAAATCTCGTTGCGTCCGGCGGTGCACCCCTGTTTGCGATTGCCCGCGGCGCAAAGGAAGAAAAGCGTGCTTCACAGATCCTCAATCAGGCTGCGATGATGTTAACCGTTTCCTCGCTGATTCTGTTTGTCTTCTGTTATCTGTTCCGGCGGCCGATTCTGTTTCTCTTCGGCGCATCCGAAGCCTCCTACCCGTACGCAGACAGCTATCTGAAGATCTATCTGCTTGGTACGACGTTTTCCATAATCTCCACCGGAATGAACAGTTTCATCAATGCGCAGGGCTTTCCCCGGCACGGAATGATCACCGTGCTTGCGGGTGCGGTTGTAAATATCATTCTGGACCCGCTGTTCATCTATGTATTCCATATGGGCGTTGCGGGTGCTGCCCTTGCGACCATCATTGCCCAGGGCGTCTCCTTTGTCTGGGTACTGTACTTTTTCTTCTCGGATCTCACCATGTACCGCATGGAGGCAGATCTCTGGAGGCCGGAAGGATCCTTGATAAAGGAAATCTGCAGTCTCGGCATTACCGGATTCATCATGCAGGGAACCAACTCCCTGGTTCAGATCGCCTGCAATGTCACCCTGCGTTCCTTCGGCGGAGACCTGTATGTCGGCGTCATGACCGTCATCAATTCCATCCGGGAAGTCATGTCCCTCCCCTGCAATGCCATTACCCAGGGCGCACAGCCGGTTATCTCCTTCAACTATGGCGCGCGGAAATATTCCCGTATCAAGGCATCCGTAAAATTTATGACGCTTGCGGCGATCATCTATACTCTGGCTGCCTGGGCTGTGGTGATCTTCTTCCCGCAGGCACTGATGCGGATCTTTACCGATGATGCGGCGATGATCTCTGCCGGCACCAGTGCGCTGTTCATTTACTTCTTCGGATTTGTATTCATGACCTTCCAGTTTGCCGGCCAGTCTACATTCACCGCGATGCGCTGTGTGCGGCGGGCCGTATTCTTCTCCCTGTTTCGGAAGGTAATCATTGTCGTTCCGCTCACCTTCCTTCTGCCGCGGCTTGGCTATGGCGTAAACGGCGTCTATCTGGCAGAACCGATCTCCAATCTGATTGGCGGACTTGCCTGCTTTATCACGATGTATTTCACCCTGTACCGGAAACTTCCGGAGGACGGAACCCCGATGGAACAGGTATGATGATAAGTGGAGATTATTTATGAACCTGCTTGCATTTGATATCGGAGGAACCTCCGTTAAATATGGTCTTGTAGATCCGCTTGGCACAGTTACCGGAAGCGGCAGTTTTCCGACACCGCCCTCCCTCGACCAGCTGCTTCGGAATATCTGCATGGTCTTTACCGAACTCGGCGCAGACGCTGCCGCGATCAGTTCACCGGGGGCGGTCGACAGTGCCACCGGATTTGTACACGGCGTCAGTGCGGTCCCCTATCTTCATGGGCCGAATATCCGTGAACTTGTTGCGAATACCCTGCATGCGCCGGTCGAAATCGAAAATGACGCCAACTGTGCTGCACTGGCGGAACTCGAACTTGGCGAGGCCGCAGATATCAGCGACTGTATCGTCATTGTCATCGGCACCGGTGTCGGCGGAACGGTAATCAAAAACCGGTCCATTCACCGCGGTGCACATAACAGTGCGGGAGAATTCGGTCTGATCATCACCGACGGCAATCCCGATACCGGAGACCGGCATGTCTGGTCGTATTACTCTACGGTAAAAACAATCCGCCACGCTGAGGAAGAAGCCGGTCTTGCGGCAGGAAGTCTCACGGGTGAGAAGCTGTTTTCCGGTGCTTCATCAAACCGGATCTATGCAAAGCATGTCGGACGGTTCTATACCGCCGCCGCTATCGGGACCCTTACCCTCCAGCAGATCTATGATCCCGAACGTATTCTGATCGGCGGGGGCATCAGCGCAAGACCCGAACTGATTTCACAGATCAACCGCTACATAGACGATGTGATCGGTCCCTATCGAAGCGCCTTTGTAAAACCGGATCTGCGTACCTGCAGATTCCGCAATCATGCAAATCTCGTCGGCGCCGCCTGCCACTTCCGCAGTCTTCACGGAGAACTCCTGTGAGCGGCCGGCTGACGTTTCCGGACGGCTTTCTCTGGGGCGCTGCCGCAAGCGGACCGCAGACAGAAGGTTTCTTCAACAAGCCGCATAAAAGCATCATGGATCACTGGTATGATCTGAGGCCGGATGATTTTTTCAATCAGGTCGGACCGGATGTCACCTGTGATTTTATGCATCATTACGAGGAAGACTTCGCGTTAATGAAGCAGCTCGGATTCAATTCCTACCGCACGTCCATTCAATGGACACGGCTGATCCGGGATTTGGAGACCGGAGAGCCGGATCCTGAAGGTGCCGCATTCTACCGGAATGTAATTCAGGCAGCGAAGAAAAACGGCATTGAGCTGATCTTCAACCTGCATCACTTTGACCTTCCGGAAGAACTGCTGGAACGTTACGGCGGCTGGACCAGCCGGCATGTGGTTGATCTCTATGTAAAATATGCCCGGTCCGCCTTTTCGCTGTTTGGAAATGACGTACATCGCTGGGTCACCTTCAATGAACCGATGGTCATCGCGGAAGCCGGCTATCTTTACGGATTCCACTGGCCGAAATACAGTTGCCGCGGAAAAGAGGCCGTTCAGGTGATCTATCATCTGAACCTTGCGTCCGCCCTTGCGATACAGGCATATCGTTCCATGAATCTTCCCGGAACTATCGGCATTATCCTGAATCTGACCCCTGCCTATCCCCGTTCCGACAGTCCCGAAGACCTTGCGGCTTCGGCATTTGCGGAAGACATCTGTAACCGGTTTTTCCTGATGCCTGCCGTGCACGGCGTATTTCCGGAACGGCTGATCCGTATTCTGAAACAGGATGGTGTACTGTTTGAGGAATTGCCGGAAGATGCGGCGATCCTGCGTCAGAACACGGTGGATTTTCTCGGTCTGAATTATTATCACCCGCGCCGGGTAAAGGCACGGGAAACCAGTCTCGATACCACGGCGTGGGTTCCCGACCGGTATTTTGAAGACTATGAAATGCCGGATCGGCGCATCAATCCCTACCGGGGATGGGAAATTTATCCGAAGGCTGTCTATGATATCGCCATGGCAGTGAAGCAGGAATATCGAAATATTCCCTGGTACCTCTCGGAAAACGGTATGGGAGTTGAGGGAGAAGAACGCTTCATCGATGCCTCCGGCAGGATTAACGATAATTACCGGATTGCTTTCTATGAGGAACATCTTGAATGGCTTCATCGCGCCATAGAGGAAGGCTCTGCCTGCTTTGGGTTCCATGCATGGACCGCGATTGACTGCTGGTCCTGGAACAACGCATTTAAAAACCGCTATGGGTTTGCGGCACTTGATCTATGCACCGGGAAACGGACGGTCAAACAGTCCGGTGACTGGTTCAAAACGGTTGCTGAACAGAACGGGTTTATTCCTTCCGAGCCAAAATAACAGAACAAAAAATCCAGACCGCCGATGGGGACCGGTCTGGATTTTCATTTGGTTTTTAAGGTTATTCAGCGGATGAAGTTGGTCCGGATCGGTGCTTCGTATTCCGGCTCTTTGACACCGGCAGCTCTGCCTGCCTCAATGCATTTGAGAAGCCATGCCATATTCTCACCGAGCGTACGCATGGTCTGCAGACCTTCGAGGTCTTCCATCGCCTGCTCTTTTGTATTGCCGTGAATCTGGTTCCAGTACTGGGAGGTCACGACAGGCATGTTGTTGATTTCAAAATACTTGTTCAGACGCTCAAAGCTTGCGGTTGCGCCTCCCCTGCGGCAGGAAACAACTGCAGCACCCGGCTTTTTGATCAGTTTATCGCCCGCACTGTAGAACAGCCGGTCCAGGAATGCGGTAATCTGCGAACACGGTCCGCCGTAATAGACCGGGCATCCGACAATCAGACCGTCAATTGTATCTGCGGCAGATGCGACCTGATTTACCACGTCGTCAAAGACACAGTGTCCGAGCTTTCCGCATTTATTGCATGCGATACAGCCCTGTACTGCCTTCACGCCAAGCCAGAGAATCTCTGTTTCGATTCCGTTTTTGTTCAGTGTTTTTGCGCACTCCTCCAATGCAAGATTTGTGCATCCGTCCTGATGCGGACTTCCGTTAACCAGCAATACTTTCATCATTGTCTCCTTCGCTGTTTAAAACTGAGGTGCCTCGGTATTCCAGACACAGCATGGTCAGATCATCAAACTGTTCCGCATCCTTTACGAAGCGGTCGACCGAACTGCGGACTTCCTCAAGAATCTGTTTCGGTGCAGCATCCGCATTCTTATTCAGTGTTTCCAGCATGCGGTCGGTTCCGAACATGTTGTCCTGTGCGTCGGTCGCCTCCGGAACACCGTCGGTGTACAGGAAGAGTTTGTCTCCCGGTTCAAGCTGAATTTCATATTCGGTGTATTTCGACTGTTTCATTCCGCCGACCACAAATCCATGTTTGTCTTTCAGCAGTCTGAATACGCCGTTTTTCATGATGGCCGGATACTCATGACCTGCGTTTGCGGCTGTGATTTTTCCAGTGCTTACTTCCAGAATACCGACCCAGATCGTTACAAACATATCCACCTGGTTATTCGAGCAGAGCGCTTCATTTGTCCGGGTCAGGATTTCCGCCGCGCTGCATCCAAGCATCGCAGTGCTCTGCAGGATGGCCTTGGAAGTCATCATGAAGAGTGAGGCCGGAATGCCCTTTCCGCTGACGTCCGCCATTACAAGTCCGAGATGATCATGATCGATCAGGAAGAAATCATAGAAGTCGCCCCCCACTTCCCTTGCGGGGGTCATGGTCGCGTAAATATCAAACTCTCTGCGCTGCGGGAACGGCGGGAACACATGCGGGAGAATACTTTCCTGAATCTGTCCGGCGGTCTTCAGCTCGGTATTGAGCCGCTCTTTCCGCACATCCTCACGATGTTTCTGTTCCAGCTTATCCGTTTTCCGTTTGATATACAGCCGGATCAGCAGTGCAAGCAGACCGGCTGACGCAGCCGCAATCAGCACATAGAACCAGGTTTCTTCGTACAGCGCTTTTTCCTTGATGATCGTGACTGAGATCCGCTTTCCGGTATGTCCCTGGGAATCTTTCAGTTTGATCACAAACCGGTATGTACCGCCCGGCAGATTCGTATAGTCCACCGGCCCAAGATCACTGCGGAGCACGCTTGTGTCTTCCGAATCAAAACCATCCAGACGATACATGACGGTCGGATTCGTCAGAGAGAAGTTGAAGATATAACTGTACACCGTCAGTTTGTGTACATCCGACGACAGATGGAAATCGCCGTTGGCATCCGGATACAGACGCTCTCCGTCCGCATCTACAAACGGAACGCTGACTCTCAGATCAAACACGTTTTCGAGCGGCGTTTCCACATTCACTTTCGCCACACCGCTGTTGCCCGCAATGTAGAGATCTCCGTTTTCATCGAGATAACTGTAGGAATTCGCCGTTGTGATGCATGGCAGCCCGTTGTCCATGCTGTAATGGACCGGGGTGATTTCTTCATTTGCCAGAAGTTCATCCGTCGGCACAACGTAAATGCCGTTACTGCTGAGGATCCACATTTCTTCCTTGCTGTTTTCGTACAGGTCGAAATTGTTGGAATACGGGAACTTCCGGATCGTTGTCACCTGATAATCCTCAGTCATGTATGCAAGCGAGTTGCTGGTGACAATCCAGTACAGCTTCCGGGCCGGATCCCACTTGATGCGCAGAATGATTCCGGATGAAAGTCCGTCCTGTGTACTGAGACAGCGGGTGCCCTTCTCATTGATGATATAGATTCCGCCGCCGTCACTGCCGAGTATGAGATCGCCGTTTACCCCTTCCGCTACGGTAAGGGTCTCGGGATTGACGATTCCGTCATACGCGCTGTAGGACGCAGTGACCTTGCCGTCGCGGATTACATTGACGCCGCCGGTCGCCGCCACAAGGATCGATCCGTCAGACATTTCCTTTACCGTCCGGAGATGATTGGAAATCAGTCCGTCCTCTTCCCGGAATATGGTCACATTTCCATGGTCATAACAGACAAGACCTACCGCCCGCCAGGTAGAGATCCAGAGGCGGTCCTTGCTGTCTTTGATGATCGACCGGATCCGGCAGCCATCCAGGTATGCCGCAAGATTCTCATCAATTTCAACTGACGTTCCATCCGCATATGCCGCCTGGTCAACCGGAATCTTCGGGAGAAGATCATCCTTGCCTGCCGCAAGCAGTCCGGTGTCCGTGCCGATATAAAGGTTGCCGTCAAGCATGCAGGTGGAGTTTACAACCTGTTCGGGAATTCCGAACCGTTCAAACAGATTGGCAAACTGATTCGGTACGAGTTTCATGACACCTTGACGGGTCGAGGTAAACCAGAGATTTCCCTCATAGTCTGCCATTACACTGCCGACCGAATTGTTGAGCGGCAGATCCCCGAGAAAATGGAACGTTCCGTTGTCCAGAAGACCGATGCCGTTTCGTCCGGTGATCCAGATCCGTCCGCCGATCTTTTCAATATCCATAACGCCGAATAACGGAGAAATATCAATCGAATCCGTAATGGTAATCGTTTCGCCGATACTTCCTTTGTAGAAGGTTGATTCATCGGTTCCGAAATACATCACGCCCGGATCATCCGGATCCGGCAGAAGATAAAGCACGCCTTCGATGTCATAGTCATCCTTGCTGAAGTAACGCACGACCGAGTTCTTTTCCAGAACGAAAATATCATCTTCGCTGCTGACGCCGTAAATCATGCCGTCATTTCCCACGCGGAGAACATCCACATACATTCCCTGGATCCGCGGATCCTCAACAGGTGTGATCTGCAGATCTTCGTCAATCAGGTACACGCCGCTTGTCGTGCTCACATAGATGACGCCGTCATCATCTTCTGTGATCATACTGATGTTCAGGGAGGTCAGACCGTCCTCCTCTTTCCACATCCGGGTTCTGCCCTTTTCGATCATCGCCACTCCGCTGTCATTGGTGCCTACCCAGAGACGATCCTTTGAGTCAACGAACAGGCTGCCGACATTCGCAATACCGGTTGTGGAATCCATTCGTTCAAATGTATTGCCGTCATACCGTACAAGACCGCTGTAACTGCCGATCCAGATAAAGCCGTCGCTTGTCTCTGCAATCTCGTTGGCTTCCGAAGTCGGAAGACCGTTCCGGTTATTGTAGATCACCGCAGAGTATCGTTCACTGTCCCCGATCGGATCCAGAACATTTCCTTCTCCATCTGCGGAAAGCGTATAGAAAAAAGGCACAGCCACTTCTTCCGGTTCTGCCATGGCATGGGTTGAAATATCTGATGTAAACAGACTGCCTAAAAGCAGTACTGCCGCAATCCCTGTTTTCATAGTCATTTATAATATATTAAATATTTTAAAGCAGATACTCCGGAATCCAAAGGAAATGATCACTTATTTTGCATACAGGTATCGCCGAAGATAAACGCCGTATCTGCCTGGATCAGGTGCTCCTATCATATACTCCGATATTCCGCATGTTTTTCTCTGCGCATTCTTTCTGCCTGCCGGAACTGTCACAACAGGAATATCTCCGCCTTTTTTCCGGAATACAGGGTATGATGAAGTTGAGGAAATTAACTATATGAAAAACAATAAAATCACTCTCATTATCGTCGGACTCTGCATCGGATTCCTGATTGGATTTGTAAAACGTGTCATCGTGTATCCAAACCAGAAACACAACTTTCGTACCTATCCGCGATTCGCAATTGCCGGACAGACGGTCACATTTGAAACTGCGGAGCTCACAGATGATATGTATATTGTCGTTTCCGCAAATGTTGATGAACTGGTTCAGATCAGCGAGACCGTATATCAGTTCAAAATGCCGTTTCATGATGTTTACCTTCACGCCAAACTGGTCAACGGCTGGCAATGAAAACATAACCAATGTTATACAGGTCCGATCATGGCATTCAGAAAAAAAGTGCACGCAGTTGTTTTAAGCAAGGGTCTTGAAGAAGTCGAAGATCCGCCGCTTCTCGGCGCCTCGGGAGGAAATCCCATGCTTGCCCTTGCGTCCATGCAGGATGAAAGTCATTCCATGTGGAAGCGGTCTGTCGTATATTCCGTTTCCTTCCGGACGGGGACGACCGCAAAGGAGTTTTTCACAAACCGGGCATTGTATGAACAGCTGGAACCGGGCGATGAAGGGATTCTTGTATACTCGGGCAGCACCCTTATCTCATTTAAAAAACTGTGAGCGCGCTCCGCTCACGGTCAGAAACCTTTTAAAAAGTTCCCTGCTTCCCGGGAGCTTTTTCAATGTGTTTTCATCCAGTCAATGATCAGCTCTGCAGCTTTGCCTGCCCGCATTTCATCAAACTGTATCAGCAGTACGCCAAGTGTTTCCGCTTTTTCCGCATATTCGGAATGCCTGCGGTCATAATCCGTACACAGCACGGGAACCGCAAGTTCTCCGCCAAACTGCACGGCATTTGTCTTCACTTCATAAATCGCCTGCTGATCATACTTGCCGGCTTTGCAGGAAATGGAAATCAGCCGTCCGTCCTTGGTTGCCATGACATCCAGTTCACTGTTTGGATCTTTCCGGTTAAAGACACCGCCGTTCCAGTCAATGTTTACCCGGATATCAATATCATCGAAGTAGTTGCTGTCTTCGATCTGATAGTAGGTTTCATATTCAAACGGCACACCGGTATCGGTTACCAGCACCTTGTACTCCGGATTGGCAAACTCCAGGTACAGCTTTCCTTCTGTTACTTCACATCGCCTGAACACACAGGCAACGGAGCGGAAGATGCTGCGGTATTCATTGTAGACACTCTCGGATGCTTTCCAGACGGTCTGTCCTTCATTCTTTTTCGCAAGATTCGACATGGTCAGGCAGAAGTCTGCCCAGCGTTTGCTGTTATAGCGCCTTGAATCATTGCAGGCATGGACCGCCTTCCGGTCTTCGCCTTCAAATACCGCCTCGGGAAGCTCCCGCACAGAACCGCCGTACAGAGAAACAATCTCCCGAACCGTAAATTTGGGAATCTGAAGTTCCGACGTTTCCTGCATCTCGTTTCTGACCGTATACATTGTCCGGGTAGTAAATCCCGGATAGCAGAGCGTAAACCCGTGCTTCTTTGCAATTGCGGTTGCCATTGCGATGGCGTAATCATCTCCGCCGTGTACATCAATCTCAATGTCATCTGCCTGTATGCCAAGGAGGAGCTCTTCCAGCATCTCCGGAGTACAATGCATTGTTTCGTACGGACAGCCAAGATATTTCTTCATGACATCCTTTTCCGGCATTTCGACGTAGGGATCATTACTGAGAAAAATCACCTTATCCGGCTTCCGGTTCATTGCGGAAACCAGATTCAGAATCTGCTGAGAATCAATCAGTTCTACCAATACTTTCATATCACGCTCACATCAGCGGCTTAGCCCGCATTACCTGTACTATACCAGTTCTGATTATACCCCTCACAACCGGTCTGACACGCAATCTGCAGTCTGTAATCTCTTCATCGTTCTCCTGTTTTCTATTCTACAGAATTATCTCCGGTCAGAAATGATACAAAAAAACCGCATTGCTGCGGTTTACCAGTGAGCGCTAAGGGACTCGAACCCATGACCCCTTCCACGTCAAGGAAGTGCTCTCCCAACTGAGCTAAGCACTCATGTGCTTACTTATGTTAGCACACTCTTTTCAGATTGGAAAGAATTTTCTCATCCAACCGTTCGTTCGGGATCATGGAGTGCGGTTTCAAGCAGTTCCAGAACCGCAGTTTTCGAAATCTCCGGCTCATCATGTCCCTTCAGGTAATGCACAAACGCCATCGCATTCAGATACTCCATAAACGAACAAAGCCGCGTCCGGTCATATTTACTGTCATTGTCATAATAATCTTCATAGTGCGCATCACCGCCGATCAGAGCCTCATCCGCGGGGACATAAATCATCACCGCATCTCTGGTATGCGGAGAATCACGATGTTCGAGGTAACAGACCACACCGCCAAGATCAATCATCATCCGCTCGGAAAATGTGATATCCGGCCGTTTTACAACGATTGCCTTCGTATCGGGATATTGCTTTTTCATGCAGTCATAGGTAAAGAGAATATCCTCCCCTGTCGCAAGCCGTTCCCGCATTGATGCATCATCCCAGTTCCATGCGGAGACATTCTTCAGGATCCGGTCAGTTGCCTCTGAAGCAATCACCGGACATTCCGCGGCACAGACACCGAACGTATGGTCCCAGTGCCAGTGGGTCAGCGCAATCAGGTCAGGTTGCGGAAGACCGCATTCCTGCAGTTCGCCAAGCAGTTTCCGGTAATTCTCCGGTGAGTTGCCCGCATCCACAAGAAGACTGCGTTTTTCTCCACGCACATAAAAGACAAACGGCTGATCTGTTTCCGCATTTGCGTCCATGCAGTAAATGTGTTCTGTAAGCTTTCTCATATGCATTCCATCATAGCAGTTTTCATCACGATCCGTGATGGCTTCCCATAATACCGTTTTTTCGTTACGATAAATAATATGCTGGATGTAAACAGAAACGGTGTCATTGAACCGGAAGAAGAAGCACTTGGAGATGCGCTTGCGGAAGAAGCCGCAGGCCAGTCCGACAATATGCGGCGGTCCGCTGTACCGTGGCTGATGATCGGCGCAGGAATTGTCATTATCCTGCTCATTATTATTCTGCTTGTACTTGCGCAGTAAACAGAGAGACAGATCTCTCTGTTTTTTGTTTCCCGTTTATTCCCAGACAATTTTGAGTCTGTTTCCGTCCATCGGCGGATGATTCACGACCTGTTCCATCCATGGTCCGTAATTATAATCATGCAGTGCAGTGATCATATCTTCATAATAAGTGTCATTACGCAGTGATTCCGCTTCTTCCGCAAATGTTCCGTCACTGTAACAGCGGAAAAAACGGTCAATCAGTGCCATGACTCCATCATACCGTTCTCCGGAAAGACCTTCCTGTTTCAGAAGCCCTTCAAAGATTTCCACGGTACGGACGGTTTCATTCCGGTCTGCCTCTTCCATACGGTCCGCAAGCCCCGCTTCTCCATACTGCGTGAAGGAAATCGGGACAGTATGATATTCCGCGCTTTTTCCCTGAATCGTCAGAGAACCAATCTGATGTCTTCCGGAGAGCGGCATGGAACTGATGATTTCAAACAGACCTTCTTCCTGCTGAATTCCCTGCCCGTGCTGGTGGCCGGTAAGACAGAGCGGCACATCATATTCCCGCAGCGTTTTTCTGAGATCCGGATTTGTGATCTGATAATATCCGCTGCTATCCCCCTCCGGTCCGGCAATGACATTATGATGGCTGAGAAACAGGACCGTCTGTCCGTCTTCCCTTGCCTGCTGCAGCGTTTTCCGCAGCCACAGCATGGTCTCCGGAGAAAAGGTTCCGGTCGTTCCTCCATCATAGGAATTGTCGTCCATCGCAATCAGACGGACGTTGTTGATCTCCGTGACATAGCTGAGAGAATCCGGCGCCCTGTCCGTGACATCAAACAGTTCACTGAAGCATTCCCAGTATTCCTCCGGTGAACTCCGGTTGAAATCATGATTCCCGGTGGTCATCACAACCGGAATCCCCGCATCCGTTATTTTCTGAAGTATCTGTTTCAGCGCCTGCATATCTTCCGGTGCACCGGAATTGGTATTGTCGCCGGTCATGATGAAAACATCCGGATGTGCATCAATGACCTGTGAAGCGATGGTTTCCGCCACCGCCTGACCATACGGCATCGCCGGAACGATTGAACTGATGATATTCGGATCAACCGAAAGATGCAGATCTGAGGTGACGATTGCGTTCAGGGAAGCATCCTTCCACTCCCGATGTCCGGATGATGCAGTGCATCCGGAGAGCAGCAGAACGAACGCAATGACCAGTTTTGGTATAAGCCTCATATGCGTATCCTATCACAGCAAGGTACAAAAGGAGGATTCCCTGCATTGCGGGAAGCATCTGTTTTTTTTATTCGGACCGCTGTGCAAAAAGACTGTTACTCCTTCATTGAATGCGGTAAACTGCATTCATATGAGCAGAGAACTGACACGAATTCAGAGCATTGAACGCAGTATCATCCGCAAATACCGGAAAGAACTGTGGGCACCGTTTCTGAACGCAATATCCGAATATGAACTGATTCAGCCGGATGACCGCATTGCGGTATGCATTTCCGGCGGGAAAGACTCCATGTGCATGGCCAAACTGTTTCAGGAACTGAAACGGCATTCCGAGATTCCCTTTGAACTGCGGTTCATCGTCATGGATCCCGGATACAATGAACGAAACCGGCAGAAGATTCTTGAGAATGCCTCTCTTCTGGAGATTCCGATCGAAGTCTTTGAGACAAATATCTTCCGCGTGGCAAACAGCCAGCCGCGAAACCCCTGCTATCTCTGCGCAAGAATGCGGCGCGGTCATCTCTACAACCGGGCACAGGAACTTGGCTGCAACAAAATCGCACTCGGTCATCACATGAATGATGTGATTGAAACCGTCCTGGTTTCCATGATGTATGCCAGCAAAATCGATGCGCTGATTCCCAAGGCACACAGTGAAAATTTCCCGGGAATGGAACTGATCCGCCCGATGTACTGCATCAAGGAACAGGCAATCGAAGACTGGTGCCGCTACAACAATCTGGAATTCATTCAGTGTGCATGCAAGTTCACCGAAGCCAATGCGGACAGCAGCCGGGAAACCACATCCAAACGGAAAGAAGCCAAACAACTGATCAGAGAACTGAAGAAAACCAATCCGGAGATCGAAGGAAATATCTTCCGGGCTGTCCACGCAGTTCAGCTGGATACCTTTCCCGGATATAAGCTGGACGGAACGATGCACAGTTTTCTGGAAACGTATGATGAAGAAGACAAAACATGAGCCCGCAGGCTCATGTTTTCATTCTCTCTTTGCGGAGGTTTCAATCCGTTCCCTGATCTCGGGCAGAATATCATCCTTCGGCCCGAACAGATGGACATATCCGCGCAGGGACTCCGCCTTCGGCCGAAGACCGCGGGAGGTTTCACTGACAAAGATCTGTGCTTTATAGCGTCCGTTTTTTGCCTCCTGGATCAGGTTGGCACCGGATGCATTGCCATCAAAAGCGACTACCGTCGAAGGTCTGCGCTTGAAAATCTCATAGGCGAAACTCTTGTATAATCCCATTCCGGTCGGTTCAATGGAAATCACCACATTTACCTGGCTTTCGATCAGCTTGTTTCGTTCATAGCCGCTGATCATCGTCGGAATAATCGCAAAGATGTCGAACCTTCCCCTGCACTGCCGGATCAGATAGCGTTCATAGCCGTTCAGCTTATCGCCGACCACGAAGAAGACCTTTGCCGGGTCCAGTTCTTCCACCATCCGATCGATCAGTTCCACACAGTCACTGCGGACTTTGGTGGAATGTATATCATTGTTGAAACTGCCGCCCGCTATGACAATCGGATATTTGTCTTCGGGCAGTGTCCGGATGCGTTTCTGAAGTTCCGTGGAGGAATCGTAGCGCACCGCAGCGCTGAGCAGCGGACCGGAAATCACGGAAGCGGCTTTGATCCGTTCCTGATAATAGCTGCTTACGGATTCTTTTCCGCAGGCATGCCGGAATGCCTCCTTCTTTTTCCGGAAGGCTTCCAAGCTGGAGGCGATGATCCGGTCTTCCGCCAGACGCATCTGCCGCATCTCATCAAAACTGAGATCCAGAAGCTTTTCAAGCGAAAGCTGTTCATCGACCGAGTCCGTGCCGTACAATGCACCGCCGTCTGTTCCCTGCACGCATGAGATCCCCGCCGCAAGGTATTCCTTCAGCGGATGCTTTTTCAGTGTATTGAGATTGTTCAGACGCACATTGGACGTGATCTGAAATTCCAGAATGACATGATTGTCCAGAATATCCTTTAACAGTTTCTTTCCCTTTCTGCCGGAA
>JAFOLE010000301.1 GCA_017419465.1 Solobacterium sp.
AGCGAGCAGGAGATGAAGTCTGCCTTGTCAATATAGTACGGGCTGTGGATCGGGCTCTTGCCGAAACGCAGATGGCTGCGGGTTACGCCGCCGGCCTTCTTGGAGTCGTATGCGAAGTAAGCCTGGGAATAGAGATCGGTGTTGTTACCGATGATCTTAACCGTGCTCTTGTTCGCACCGACGGTACCGTCGGAACCGAGACCATAGAACAGGCAGCTTGTGTAGTCAGCGTCAACAGTGATGTCAACCGGTGCAAGGGACAGGTGTGTAACATCATCGTCGATACCGATGGTGAACTCTTCTTTCGGATCATCCTTCTTGAGTTCTTCGTATACAGCATTGATGTGAGACGGGTTGGTATCCTTGGAGGACAGACCGTAACGGCCGCCGATAATTGTGAGGTCCTTGTGCTTGCGGAGTGCATAGCATACATCAAGGAACAGCGGTTCACGAGAGCCCTGTTCTTTTGCACGGTCAAGAACAGCAATCTTCTTGACGCTTGCCGGAAGAACAGCTTCGAGATACTTCTCGGAGAACGGACGGTACAGATAAACCTTGATGAGACCGACCTTTTCGCCGCGTGCTACGAGTGTGTTGATTGTCTCAGTGATAGTGTCTGTGACAGAACCCATTGCGATGATGATGCGCTCTGCATCCGGTGCACCCACATAGGTGAACGGTGCATAGTTTCTTCCGGTGTGATCGGAGATCGCCTTGAAGTACTTGGCAGCGATATCAGGAACTGCAGCGAAGTGCTCGTTCTGTGCTTCCGCAGCCTGGAAGTAGATATCGTCGTTCTGGGAACCGCCGCGAGTGATTGCATTTCCGTGCGGGTTGAGTGCTCTTGCGCGGAATGCTTCGACCTTCTCCATCGGGAGCAGGCTCTTGAGGAAGTCATAGTCCATGACTTCGATCTTGTCGATTTCGTGGGATGTACGGAAACCGTCGAAGAAGTGCATGACAGGAACAGAACCGTCAATCGCGATCAGGTGAGCAGCACCTGCGAGATCCATACAGTCCTGAACGCTGTGGGAGCACATCATGACAATACCGGTCTGACGGCACGCGTAAACGTCCTGGTGATCACCGAAGATCGAAAGTGTGTGAGTTGCAAGTGATCTTGCCGCAACATGTACAACGCCCGGGAGAAGTTCGCCCTTGAACTTGTACAGGTTCGGGATCATCAGAAGAAGGCCCTGGGAAGCGGTGAATGTAGCTGCGAGAGCTCCGCCCTGCAGTGCGCCGTGAACAGCACCTGCAGCGCCGCCTTCTGCCTGCATTTCAACGACCTTGACTTTGTCGCCGAATACGTTGGTACGGCCGGCTGTTGCCCAGTCGTCAACGTTCTCTGCCATCGGTGATGACGGAGTGATCGGATAGATGCCGGCTACTTCGGTAAACGCATATGCTGAATGCGCTGTAGCGGTATTTCCATCCATTGCTTGGAAAACCTTTTTTTCTTGACTCATATGTCCTCCTGTATTTCTACGGGCTAATTATAAAACAAATGTAAGCGTTTTTTTCACCGGATTTCCGGTTTACAAAAGTTTACAAAAAACCGGGCTCATCACCCGGCTTCCTGTTAATTCTGACCCATGGATTTCATGACTGCCTTGATCTGCGCTTCGCTCGGCTTTCTTCCCATCTGCATGAACATTGCGCGGATCTGCTTTTCCGTAATCGGAGGATTTTCCTTCAGCTGTTTTTCAAATGCTCTGCGCGTGAAATAGAAGCTGATTGCGGCTCCGACAACGCCGCCCAGTACGAACCACAGCAGAGATGACCAGAATTCTGTCATAGTAATTAACCTCCCAGTTATCAATTAATTCCGATGAGGCTATTATAGTCGCTCAACTGAGCGAATTCAACGAAACATTATTTGCTATAATCACCGTATGCAATTCCGACATATACTTACGATTTCCGCAGTGCTGCTTGGCAGTACAGTACTCCCTGCACAGGCAGAAGAGAAGCCGTACCAGGAGGAAAACCACCCTCCCATCACCAGCGGATATTTATATCTTGAAGATGTTTCCAACGGACAGGTCCTGTGGACTGTCGAAGGTGATACCCGGATCTACCCTGCCTCCATGACCAAGGTCATGGCCGGGCTGATTCTGATTGAAAACAGTCCTGATCTTGACCGGCGCATCCTGATTACCGATGAGATGTGGACCGGGCTGATCGAAGCCAACGCCTCGGTCGCCGGCTTCTGGCCCGGGGATGAGCCGACCGTAAGGGATCTTCTGTACGGTGTCCTGGTCCCAAGCGGAGCCGATGCGGACAATGCACTGGCTATCACCCTGCTTGGGGGAACGGATGAGCTTGTCCGGCGCATGAATGAACGTGCGCAGGAAATCGGCATGACCGGAACCCACTTCACCAACTGTACCGGCCTGCACGATCCGGATCACTACTCGACTGTGCACGATATCACGATCCTGATGGAACATGCCCTTCAGAATCCGCTCTTCTGTGAAATCATCAACGCAAGAGAATATACGACCGGTCCGCTGGCCTCCGCACCGGAAGGTCTTACGATGACCTCCACCAGCTGGCCGCTGATCAATGACGGAGATGAAACCTTCCAGATACCGGGGTATCTCGGCGGAAAGACCGGCTTCACCAATCCTGCCGGCCGCTGTCTTACCTCCCACGCGGAATTCAACGGCATGCATCTGATTCTGACGACTGCCCATTCCGACGGAATCGGTCATATTGCGGATGCCGCATCGGTCTATTCCTGGATGGCAGAGCATTACGAGCGGAAAACACTCGCTTCCGCGGGAACACACCTGACAGACGTTCAGGTCATCGATACCCTTCCGGCAGTCGCCTTTGAAGCCACGGTACCGGAAACGGTCGAACTGGATGTTCCGATCGATGCAGAAATTGAACTCATCTCAACCGTCCCTGACAGTCTCCAGGCACCGGTCACTGCCGGTGATCCGATTGGAACCGTACAGATCACGGTCAATGGCCAGACGGTTCATGAAAGCACGGTTTACGCACCGGTTGATGCGGAGTACAGCCGCCTCGCCCATATGATCAATGCGGTCAAGGCATTCCATGCGGCGCATCCTGCCCTCTTCTGGATTCTCATCATTCTGGGCTTCCTTATTCTGATTATCCTGATTCTTCGGATCCGGCTTCGCATCCGCCGCGCACGGCGCAGAGCACGGCGCCGGGCAAGATCAAATACCCAAAGAAAAACAGGCCGTTCCTGAGAAACGGTCTGTTCTTTTTCTGTAAAGTGCCAGAAGGGGTGATATGTTCCCTCTTATGTAGAGGTGGGCATTCTTATCCATCCGCCGGGATTCCCGGCCGTACCGGGCATTCACACCTGGATGTCTAGTCAGAATTCCCTATATCAATGTGTTGGAAAAATATGTGGTCCTTCCGGCGCCTTCAATATAACAAAGCAAAGATGCACTGTACAGTCTTGACATTAGGACTGTTTTTTCTTATCATCCCTCACCTGAATTCCGAGCACATCAAGCTGTGCATCATCGACGTAGTTCGGGCTTTCGCTCATGAGATCGAGCGAGCTGTTTGTGGTCGGGAATGCGACGACGTCACGGATGTTTTCCGTATCCGCAAGCACCATGGTCAGACGTTCCAGACCGATCCCTACTCCTCCGTGCGGAGGTGTTCCGTAACGGAATGCCTCGAGGAAGAAACCGAACTTCTCCTTCGCCTGTTCCATCGTTAGGCCGATCGCCTCAAACACCTTCTCCTGCAGATCCTGATCGTGAATACGGATCGAACCGGAAAGCAGTTCATATCCATTCAGCACAAGGTCGTATGCGCGGGAGCTGCAATGCTCCGGATCGGTGAACAGCTTGTCCACATCCTCTGCCTTCGGTGCGGTGAACGGATGATGTGCCGCAACCCAGCGGTTCTCTTCTTCACTGTATTCGAACATCGGGAAGTCGGTTACCCAGAGGAAACGGTACTGGCTGTGGTCGATGAGATTGTGCTCATGGGCAACCTTGACACGCAGCGCACCGAGCGCGGTTCTTGCGATGGCAGGCTTGTCCGCAATGACAAATACGATGTCATTGTCCTGCATGCCGAACTTCTCAATGACGGCAGCCTTCTCACTGTCGGAAAGCGGCTTTGCGATGGAGCCGGACAGTGCACCGTTTTCCATCTTCAGATATGCAAGGGCCTTTGCCTTAAAGCCGGCCTTCAGGAATTCCTGCAGCTTGTCGAGCGTCTTGCGGCTGTACTGATCCGCAAGGCCTGCAAAATGAACTGCATCGATCTCCCCTCCGCTTTCGATGACGGAGCGGAATACCTGGAATTCGGTATTTTCAAACAGCGATGTGATGTCAGTGATCTGATTGCCGAAGCGAAGATCCGGTTTATCCGAACCATAGCGCTTCATGCATTCATCCCAGGTCAGACGCTCAAATGCCGGGAGCTCAATGTTCTTGAGTTCGGAGAAAATTGCACGCATCAGCTTTTCAACGACCGCAAAGACATCGTCTTCTTCCACAAAGCTCATCTCAATATCGATCTGTGTGAATTCCGGCTGACGATCTGCACGAAGGTCTTCATCACGGAAGCAGCGGGCAATCTGGAAATAGCGTTCCATGCCTGCAATCATAAGCAGCTGCTTATAGATCTGCGGGCTCTGCGGCAGTGCCCAGAACCGGCCGTTGTAA
>JAFOLE010000302.1 GCA_017419465.1 Solobacterium sp.
GATCGTAATGTCTGCCATCAGGGAATCGGTGAAATTATCGGACTGCGTATTGAGCACATCGGCGGCCCAGTAACGGTAGTTCCCTTCCGTTTCCAGCAGTTCCTTTGAACGGTTGATGTTGTTTACCATCCGGGTCTTCGGGAGTGCGTAAACACCCACGATCAAAAGGAATCCGGCCACCGCCGCGATTACAATATATTCAATGAGTCCAAGGATTCGTTTTCCCATTATTTCTTCTCTTCGTGATATTCCTGTTCGGTATTGACCGACCAGATACTGGATTTGTCCTGAACGCCGTTCAGGATATTCTTTACGGTCTCAAAACTCGTGCACATACTGTGGTCGATATTGTTGTATCGATGCTGGCCGTTCCGGCCGACACAGTACAGATTGCCGATGGTATTCAGATAAGCGATGAGCGAATCGATTTCGCTGTAGGTATCAAAGTATGCCGGATACGCCTTCTTCACACGTTCGACATGGGTATCGAGGACATTGTTGCGGCTGTCGATGAGATTCAGGTTTACCATCTCCCGCACGCCGAGTGCCGCGAAGTCCGAATCACTCATGGACCACAGCGCATCGCCTTCATTGCAGAAGTATTCAAGACCGATCCATACCGTATGCGCAAGGTCCTTTACCATGTACGGGCTCCAGTTGTTGTAGATCTGGAAACGGCCCATCTTCACACTGCGGTCATGGACATAGACCCAGTTGTCCGGAACAATGTTTCCGACCGTCTTCATGGAGGTTTCATTCTTCAGATTCAGCTTGTTTACAAGCACACCGACGGTCATGTAATCACGGTACGGGAGGCCTTCCGCAATCCGGCGCATTTCTTCCGGTACGTCATTCATTCCCGCCACAAGATCTTTGATCGGCATCGAAGAAATGACGATGTCTCCGTCATAATCCTTCTCAATACCGTCCGTAACGGCACTCACGCCGACCAGCTGGTTGTCATCCCCCTTGCGGATCTTTGTGACCTTCGTATTCTTCAGAATGGTTCCGCCCATGCGGATCACTTCTTCCGCAGTTACATCCCAGAGTTCTCCCGGGCCTAATTTAGGATAGGAGAATTCCTCAATCAGCGATGTTTCAATCACACGGTCCTTTTTGCCGAACTGCTTTTCCAGTGCGTTTTTGACAACCGCCATGATGGATACGCCCTTGACGCGCTGCGCTCCCCAGGACGGATCGATCTCAGACGGATGACGGCCCCAGAGGTTCTCTGTGTAATGCTCAAAGAACATCGAGTAGAGTTTCTTTCCGAAGCGGTTGATATAGAAATCTTCGAGGGATTCTTCCTTCCGTTTATGAACCATGGATCCCAGATATGAGAATCCGGAAGCCATCGTGTCCTTGAATCCCATATTGCGGAAGGTATCCGCCTTCAGGGTGATCGGATAATCAAAGAACTTCTGCTTGAAGAAAATACGGGATACCCGGTTTCTCCGCAGCATGACCCGATCCTCACTCTCCGGATCCGGTCCACCTTCCTGCAGGGTCACATTTCGTCCCAGCAGTTTGTCATCCTTTGCCGGTTTGCCCTGGCGCGGCAGAAGTTCATCCCACCATGCATTGACCTCAGGCACCTTGGAGAAGAAACGGTGTCCGCCCATATCCATACGGTTGCCGTTATGTTCCACCGTACGGGAAATACCGCCGAAGCAGTCGGATTCTTCAAACACGGTAACACTATATTCATCCGATTTTTTAAGCAGCTCATAGGCTGCGGTCAGACCGGCCGGACCGGCACCGATGATCAGTACAGTTTTCTTGGTCATTGTATATTTGCTTTTCCTTTCAGAAGATCGATCACTTTTATCAGCACAACTGCGGCAAGGATATCTGCCGCAAGCCGTGCGCATACCGCCGCAAACGGCGGCAGTGTAAACCACAACCGGGTAATGCTGTCTTCCGCCGCATGAACACACATCAGGATGAGAGAGTGCTGTCCAAGCCAGCAGAGAGCGCCTTTCAGCTTTTCCGGATAGCAGAGTGCCTGGATAAACCGGATCGCGCAATAGGAGCCGCAGAAGCTTTCAAGAACGCCAAGGGAGAATTCCGGATACCAGCGTCCGGACATCTCGATATACCCGAACTTCTGCATCAGAAACGTCCATAGGATCATGCATACGGGAATAAGAATGCGGTCATACTTCTTCAGCTGATCAAGATGTTCTCTCAGAAGCATTCCCGCAAGCACAAACCCGCAGGCAGCCATTGATACATCAAGATTGAAGATCAGCCAGTTCCAGTCAAATCCGCCGATTCCAAAGCCAAGCAGAGAGATCAGCGCAATGAGATACGGTGCACGCCGTTCGAGATCTCCTTTGTAGATTGTATATACGGCATTCACAATCGTCCGGGCACTGAAGAGACTGACAAGGAACCATAGCACACCGATTGCCTCATGTTTCCCGTCCCCGGTACCGCTGGCCCAAATAAGCGCTTCACACGTATCCTTCAGCACATC
>JAFOLE010000303.1 GCA_017419465.1 Solobacterium sp.
AGGCAGTTACTGTCAGGAGTGCGAGGCATTCTATACCAAGAGCCAGCTGACCGAAGACGGCAGATGTCCGGTCTGCGGCGGTGAAGTCAAGCCGATGCGTGAGGAAACCTATTTCTTCCGCATGTCCAAATATGCGGACCGTCTGATTCAGTACATTGAAGACCATCCGGAATTCATTCAGCCGGAGAGCCGCAAGAACGAAATGCTCAACAACTTCCTGAAGCCGGGTCTGCAGGACTTGTCGGTCAGCCGTACCAGCTTCAAGTGGGGCATTCCGGTTCCGTTTGATGAAAAGCATGTCATCTATGTATGGATCGACGCCCTCAGCAACTATATCACCGGTCTTGGCTACGACGCGGACGGTGAAAGCGGAGAACTCTTCAAGAAGTACTGGCCGGCAGATCTTCATCTCATCGGCAAGGACATCGTCCGTTTCCATACCATCTACTGGCCAATCATGTTAATGGCGCTGGATATCCCGCTGCCCAAGCAGGTATTCGGTCACCCGTGGCTGCTTACCGGAAGCGACAAGATGTCCAAGTCCAAGGGCAATGTCATCTACGCAGACGACCTGGTAGGTCTCTTCGGCGTCGATGCGGTTCGGTTTATCATGCTGCATGAAATGCCGTTTGCCCAGGATGGTCACATTACCTATGATCTGATGATCGAACGCATCAACAGTGACCTTGCCAACAACCTCGGCAACCTGGTCAACCGTGTCATCTCCATGGAGAACAAGTACTTCAACGGTCTGATCGCAAATCCGGATGTCCGTGACGACGTGGATGACAGCCTGAAGGCAAAGGTCATGGAGACCGTCGAGCTCGTTCAGAAGAACATGGAAGAACTCCGTGTTGCGGATGCGATTCAGAACATCCTCGATCTCTTCGATCGCTGCAACAAATACATTGACGAGACCATGCCGTGGGCACTTGCGCAGGATCCGGATCACATTTCCCGTCTTGCGACCGTTCTCTACAACCTGCTTGAAAGCATCCGTATCGGTGCGATCCTGCTTGCGCCGTTCCTGCCGGATACCGCAAACAAGATTCTCGATATGATCCAGACGCAGAAGCGTGACTACGACACGATCAATGAGTTCGGTCAGTATGAGACACGCATCACGATCACAAATGCGCCGGAGATTCTCTTCAAGCGTCTTGATGCCAAGGAAGTCATGGCAAAGGTTGCGGAGATTGAGAAGGCACAGCGTGCACGCTTCCTTGCGCAGAAGAAGAAGGAAGAGAAGAAAGCACAGATTGCGATCAGCGACTTCCAGAAGATTGAGCTCAAGGCCGGAAAGGTTCTGCGCTGCGAGCGTCATCCGAATGCGGAGAAGCTGCTTGTCATGGCGGTAGACCTCGGTGAAGGTGACATCCGTCAGATCGTCTCCGGTATTGCCGCAAGTTATACACCGGGTCAGATGATTGGCAAGAACGTACTGGTCATCTCCAACCTCACACCGAGCACCATCCGCGGTGTGGAGAGCCAGGGCATGCTGCTGGCAGGACAGAACGGAAGCGAAATCGTTGTCGCAGAAGTCAACGGTCTTGTGCCGGGCACTGTCATCAGCTGAGTGCTGACGCATTTAAGAAAAAAAGAATTATACGAAAGCCGTTCCCCAAAAGGACTGAAACGTCGGTCTGACAGGGAACGGTTTTTTTCTGTTGTCATGTGAGGAAACTGCCTGTGCCGGAAACGGAACAGATGCATGACTGCCGCACCCTATAATGAAATTAACCACACCAGTAACGCATACCCATAATTGAATATTCAGGAGGAAGAAATGCAATGATTGGAAGACAGGTCATTATTCTTAATCGTCCGCTGTCCATGGAAGAACTTCTGCAGTTCATGGATACCCATTGGGACAAAGAACAATACAATTCGTATGTTTATGACAAACCGACTGCGATGAGCATCGACAAGTACATCGTTCTGCCGGCAACGGACCGTTATCTGACGATTGTGTATCCGGTGAAGGCAGGCGGTCTGTTCCACAAGAACAACACCGTAGTGCTGACCACCGTGGATTCTCCGGCCGGTGCGGCAGAGGGACTTCTGCGGAATATTCCAAGCCGACGGATTCTGTACGGTGCCGCGAAGATGGGCAGCCTGATGTCAGCCGAACAGGAACGCAAAGGACCGGCAGAAGAAACACTGCAGGCATATACCGCATACATGCGCTCCCTGCTTGAACAGGCAGGTCTTACAAAATAAACGAAGGAGGAGAGATATGAAACAGATTCTGAAACACATTCTGGTCAGAGGAATTCCGGCGCTTCTGGTTCTTTCCGCAGCCGGATGCGGGAAGTCCGCATCGGAAACCGCGGAGGCGGTATCCAAACCGGAAGAAACGGCAGCCCAGCCTGCCGCAGCTCCTGCGGCGGAAGTTTCCGCAGCGGGGAAATACAACGCCCTTGGACTGATTATGGGACAGTATGTCGTTGAAGTGGATTCCATGAAGGGAAACTATCTGGAACTGAAGGATGACGGCAGCGGCTACCTTTACTTCGGCGCAGATAATCAGGGCGATATCAGTTCCTGGGAAGAAACCAACGGTGCCTTTACGATGAAGGCCGGTGTATCTGAATTTACCGGGGAACTGAAAGACGGCATTCTTGATCTGGAACTTGGAGATGAGTTTGTGGTGAAGTTTGCAAAGGACGGGATCGATACCTCTGCGTTTAAAATCGTCACCATGGAGGAGTACCGTGATCTTGCCGCAAAGGAAGCCGGCAGTAAGGATGAGAATAAAAGCATTGCCGGTTTCTATTACGCATATGCAGTGGAAAGCGGCGATATGTGCATTCTGCTTCCGGAGGAGGACCGGAACAGTTTTGCCTTTACGATCAACGATGACGGAACCGGAAAGGTTCATGTCGATGATGAATCCGAAGATACGCTCTGGAAGCTGGATGGAGATGTGCTGACCTTCTATGAACTGAGCGGCGAACCGGCGACGGCAGACTATGACATTACATGGAACGACGGAATCATTACGATTGCCGTACCGCCCGATGAAGACAATGATCAGGTGATTTATGAGTATCTGGTCAGAGAAGGCGCAGATACGCTGAAAATTGACATGCGGGCGGTCAAACCGGAATAACCGGTAAGAAAACCGTTTTCAGAGAAACCATCCGGAGCTGCGGGGTGCCGCGGCTCCTTTTACGTCGGCGGGAAGGGGTTGTTGTATACTTGTTTATATGGCAATTATCAGACAGCTGGATGAACAGACCGCGAATATGATCGCGGCAGGCGAAGTCGTAGAACGCCCGATGGGCGTGGTGAAGGAACTGGTCGAAAACTCGATCGATGCCGGCGCAAAACGCATTACGGTATCTGTTGAGGAAGGCGGGATCGCTTCTCTGACCGTCAGTGATGACGGCTGCGGCATGGACAGCAAGGATGCGGTAAACGCATTTCTTCGTCATGCGACGTCGAAAATCCGTTCCTCGGAAGATCTCTGGGATATCGGAACCCTCGGCTTCCGCGGTGAGGCACTTCCTTCCATCGCTTCGGTATCCAAGCTGACGCTTGTCACAAGTGACGGAACGGACTGCACGAAAGTGGTGATTGAATACGGCAAAACCGTATCGGTTTCCGCATGGCCGTGCAATCAGGGAACGGAAATCACGGTGGAGAATCTGTTCTACCGCACGCCCGCACGCCTCAAGCATCTGCGCAGCGGTGCGTATGAGAACTCACTGGTCCAGGATGTGATCATGAAGTTTGCGATGAGTCATCCGGAGATTGCCTTCCGTTTTGTCTCATCCGGCAAGGAGGCATTCCGCACAACCGGAAGCGGCGACCTCAAGGAAGTGATTTTCCAATGCTGGGGCAGAGAGGCCGCAGAAGCTGCCATCCCGGTTTCGTTCTCGGACTTTGACTATCAGGTAAGCGGTTATCTTGTAAAACCGAATATCACCCGGGCATCCCGGAATTTCATGCATATCTTTCTCAACGGCAGAATGGTAAAAACCTACCGTCTTTATCAGTCGGTCATGGACGGGTACGAAGACTTCATTGTCAAAGGCCGCAAACCGCTCTGTGTTCTGAATATCAGAATGGATCCCCATCTGCTGGATGTGAATGTGCATCCTTCCAAGTGGGAAGTGCGTATTTCCAAGGAGAACCAGCTGGAATATCTGCTTAAGGACAACGTCCGCGAAGCACTGAAAAATACGATGCTGGCACCGAACATCCGGCCGTCCCGGGAGAGCGTGCAGTATGAACAGATTCCGCTTGAAACGAATCTGACCTTCCATAAACCGTTTGTCTCGGCACCGGAACCGCAGGCGAATGTGACACCTGCGCCGGAAATGGAACCTGCATTTATTCCGGATGTTCCGCATGTAAAACCGGAACCGGTACGCACGGAACCGGAGGTTCCTGAAGTGACGGAAACGCCCGTTACTCTGACCGAACCGGAGCCGGTTGTTCAGAAGCTGCCGGAGATGCAGGTCATCGGCCAGCTCCATGAGAAGTTTATTCTCTGCGCCTGTGAAGCAGGGCTTGCGGTCATTGATCAGCATGCGGCACAGGAGCGTGTGCATTACGAAGAATACTGCCGTGCACTGAATCAGAATCCCGTCATGCTGGACTGCCTGGTTCCGCTGACACTCGCGGCAGGAGATGATCTGGTCCGCAGGATTGATGAACTCAATGCGGCGGCCGCAGATCTGCATATCACTTTTGAACCGTTCGGACATGATACACTGCTTGTCCGCAGTATTCCTGCGTGGATGAAAGACCTGGAAGAAGAACCGTTCCTGCAGGATGTGCTCGACAACTTCCGGAATGAGCGGAAATCCAGCTATACCCGGATGGAAAAGAAAAAGATTGCGACGATGGCGTGCCATCACAGCATCCGCTTCAATCGCGCGCTTACGATGCAGGAGATGAATGAGGTGGTGCGTCAGCTCAATGACTGTGAAAATCCGTACCACTGTCCGCATGGACGTCCGACATTTGTCATCCTGGATGAAAAGGACCTGGCAAAGGAGTTTCTGCGATGAAAAAAGTGCTTGTGATTGCCGGACCCACAGCCTCCGGCAAAAGCAGTTTCGCAGTAACCGCAGCGCAGCGCTTTGGCGGAGAGATCATCAGCGGAGACAGTATTCAGGTCTACCGCGGAATGAATATCGGATCGGGCAAGGTGACGCCGGAAGAAACCTGCGGCATCCCGCATCACCTGATCGATATTCTTAATCCGAAAGAACCGTACAGCGTGTCGGACTTTCAGAAAGCCGCAAGGAATGCAATTGAACAGATCGATTTCCCGATCATCTGCGGCGGAACCGGACTGTACCTGAAGGCATGTCTTTATGACTATGACTTTGAGGAAGAAGTGCAGGAAGCGGACGACAGTGATCTCGAAGAGCTGGACAATGAAACGCTTTACGGAATGCTGGCGGAAACCGACCCGGAAAGTGCGGAAAAGATTCATCCCAATAATCGCCGCCGTGTCATCCGTGCCCTTCAGATTCAGCGGAGGACCGGACGGGTAAAAAGCGCAATCGAGGCATCGCAGAAACATGAACCGGTATATGACTTCTTCATTGCCGGATGTACGATGGAGCGAAGCGTATTATATGAACGGATCAATGCCCGGGTAGAGTCCATGTTCGATGCCGGACTGGAAGACGAGGTGCGCGGTCTGCTTGCGGCAGGCGTGACCTTTGCGGATCCGGCTATGAAAGGCATCGGGTATCGGGAGTTTGAACCGTACTTCAATGGAGACTGTACGCTGGATGAAGTGAAAGCGGAAATTCAGAAGCACAGCCGGAACTATGCAAAGCGCCAGTATACCTGGCTGAATCATCAGATGCCGGTACACTGGTTTGCGGTAAGTGATCCCGCAGAGCGGGAAGGAATGCTGGAAACAATCCGGCAGTGGAAGGAGAGTGAACCGAATGGCTAAGACAAATACAAAACGGATGACATCTCATGTATGGCGGACTACCATGCACTCATGGACGCTTGCGGCTGCGATTGCCGCAATTGCCGCAAATACGACTTCTCTGCTGGAAGGATACGATGACGTGCTGAGCTTCGGAATGTTCGGCATCGGCCTGTTTGTCTTTGCGGTGATCATGCTGGTGGGATTTATTGTTTCATTTATCCGCTCCGGACGCATGAAGAAAAAGATTCAGGCATTGGAACAGACAGCCGCCATGACGTTTGATGCGGATACGCTGGAACCGCTCAATGCGGAAAAGAATCTGTGTCTTGGCAAGGAGTGGCTGATGATCAATGCCGGCCATACCGCGCAGGCACTACCGAAGGGACAGATTGCAGCGGCGGATTCCATCACACCGCGCAAGGAAGGCATGAAGAAGGTGTGGGCGAGAATCCATGACAAAGAAGGAAAGAAGTACGCCTGCATGTATCGGGTCTGTGAACCGGATGCGCTGGCAAAAATAAAGGAGTGGCTCGGTGTTTCAAAACCGGAACCGGAGCGCAGTACACCGGAACCGGTCCCGGAAGGAACCTGTCCGTTCTGTACAGGTCCGAATGAGCCGGGCTCCAAGGTATGCCAGTGGTGCGGAAGTGCACTGGATCAGGTCCCCGCAAAGGCGGGATTCCAGGAGCCGGCAAAGGCAGTATCTGCGATTCAGCCCGGCGCGGCACCGCTTTCAATTCCTGAGGAACCGAAAAAGAACGGAAAGGGCGTGTGGATCGTCATCGGCCTGCTTGTGATTGTCCTGGCAGTTCTGATTTACATGTACTACCTGTAAGCATGGACGCTTCCGACAGCGGCAGGGCGAAAGTGTTGACTGCGGGTCAAAAAGAAGTATAAATAGTATTGATAAAGGAGGTATTGGATCATGAGTGAATTCAATCAGACACAGACTTACGTAAATGAGACCGGTACAACTCTGAATGCGTATATTACAAAAGTATTCTCGATGAT
>JAFOLE010000304.1 GCA_017419465.1 Solobacterium sp.
GCACCGTGTGAAAGCAGCTGTCCCGTCACAAAGCCAAGCTCTTCGCCGGTCATGTCATCGACGTTGAAATTCAGTTCGCAGACTTCCGCTTCCTTTGCCTCTTCCTTTCCCACGAAGATACGCACGCAGTTGGCAATCGCAAAGTTCTTTGTGCCCATGCCGTATCCGATCTTCTCGGTGATCATCGTCGGCATCGGTCCGAAGGAAGACACAAAGTGTTTCAGAAGCGCTGCGCCGGTCGGCGTGCAGAGCTCCCCTTCCACTTCCTGCCGGCTGTAGGTCGGAATTCCCTGCAGGATCAGCGCAGCCGCAGGGGCCGGCACCGGCAGAATGCCGTGCGCGCACTTTACCGTGCCGCGTCCGACATGGACCGGAGAGGCTGTGATTTCACACTCGCCCAGTTTATCCAGCAGATAGGAAACCGCGGTGATATCCGCAACCGCATCCATCGTACCGACTTCATGGAAATGAATCTCTTCCACCGGGACGCCATGAACACTGCTTTCCGATTCCGCAATGATCTGATAAACCGCGCGTACATGTTCCTTGACGCGGCTGTTTACCGTCAGGTGGTCTTCGATAATATGCTCGATTCCGTGCAGGGAGCGGTGCGAATGCATGTGTCCGTCATGGTCATGATCATGATGATGTTCATGCATGTGCTCATCTTCTTCGGTTCCGTTTACCTCCACATGCAGGTGAGTTCCGCGGATGCCGCACTTTTCCGTCGTCTCCGCACGGAACACAACATCCGGAATTCCCAGACTGTTGAGTTCTTCAATAATCTGATCACGGTCTTCAAACAGATCTATCAGCGCTCCGCTCAGCATATCGCCGGCTGCGCCCATTCCGCAGTCAATGAATATACGTTTCATACAGTATCCTCTTTATCCAAAAAAAGATTCCGATTGCCCGGAATCTATCCCCATTTTATTGTTCGAATACAACTGTACGCCGGAAGCCGGTGCGCTCCTCCCTTGTGTCATACAGCAGCTGTGTGTCGAGTGATACGCCGGCGCCTTCAAGATACTGACAGGCCCCCTGACCTGCCGCACACAGCGGACCACTCGCAAAGAAGATTGCCTCTACCAGTTCCTTTCCGGAAATGCCGTCCACATCCAGAATTCTCCGGAACTCCGCCGAAGAGGAGATCCATGCGGTAAGCAGATCTTCTGCTCGGGCAACGGCTGCGATGTACGCATTTTCAATCTCTTCCGGCTGCGCGGATGTTTCCCGGCGGATTGCCTCAAGGCGTGCCGCGAGAATTTCCACCCGCAGGTCAAGATTGCTGATCATGCGGTGACCGCCGTCCAGCGCCTGCTGCGCTTCTTCGAGATTCTTTCTGGATTTGCCGATTGAACTCATCAGTTCATTGACGTTGGGTTTTCCTGCTTCCTGGGAAGCGAGGCTTTCCAGTGTATCTTCCAGTTTTTTCAGCTGGTCGGTTTTATCATTGAGCCGGCTTGCGAGACTGTCATGCTCGCCGGTCAGCCGCGCCTCTTCCAGTTCCTGAAGACGGCTTGTCGTCGGAGAACGCTGGGCATCTGTCATTGCCCGCTCTGCCCGAAGCGCTTCAATCCGTGCGGCGAGATCACGAAGCCGCGCGGTATCCTGTTCAATATCCAGTTTCAGCGAACCGGTCTTTTCTTCCGCGGCACGGATCTGTGCACTGTTGTCCACCTGTCCGCGGCGGGATTCCAGGGCGCGCTCATATTCCCGGATCTCTTCTTCAATCAGACGGATCTTCCGAAGCCGGTCTGTGTTTTCCTTCTGGACCCATTCCTTCTGAACGTTCGCGTTGCGCATCGCTGTTTCCAGACGGGTGCGTTCTTTCTGCGCACCGGCCGGCTTGCTGTTGA
The DNA here is from genome assembly GCA_017419465.1 of Solobacterium sp. Taxonomy (GTDB): domain Bacteria; phylum Bacillota_I; class Bacilli_A; order Erysipelotrichales; family Erysipelotrichaceae; genus Bulleidia. The sequence continues at coordinate 1,860 of JAFOLE010000304.1, forward strand.
GATGGCGGAACCGGCGGATATCACGGAGATACGCCTGGCGCTTTTCCTCAAAATAGTTCCGGCTGATGGCAGGATAGGTCTGATACGATGCGATCAGACGTTCCAGCCAGTCGAGATTGTCGACACGCGGGCTGTCCGGCAGAAGCTCATTGCACTCTCCGGAATTCCCGAATAACACAAGAACACCGAACGGCTGCTCGGCGTTAATTGCATGGCTGTTAAAAATATCATCCGGATTGGAAGATTCTGAAAGCAGGTCTGCCTTGCGGATCAGATCTGTCTCTTTTACCCTCCGGAGGATCGTGGTAAGTTCCTCAGGTTTACGTCTGATATGCGTAACTGCCATGTCCTCATTCTACATCATTTGGCCCCCAATCAACACTCAAAAAGCCCATTTTTGTTTCATTTCCAACGATTTTTGGTTTGATTTCCAACGATTTTAAGACCGTTTTCACAGATCGCGGAAAATGTATGCGCTTTCCGGGCATTTTCGTTGCATGTTCCGGCATGCATGCTTCAGAATATGCCGTATGAGTCTGCATCCTGAAAGTGTGCGCCTTGCCGCAAAAGATTCCATTCCGGTTCTCACCGGCTATGTTCTGCTCGGCATGGCATACGGCATCTTTATGAACACCAGCGGATTCCCCTGGTACTATCCCGTCATCATGGCAGTCGTCATCTACGGCGGTTCCCTGGAATTCGTTGCGGTATCCCTGCTTCTGAGCCGGTTTGCGCCGCTTCAGACATTTCTGCTTGCCTTTATGATTCAGGCCAGACATCTGTTCTACGGACTGGCCATGCTGGAAAAATACCACGGCGCAGGAAACCGGAAGTTCTATCTGATCTATGCGCTCACGGATGAAACCTTTGCGGTTGCCGGCAGCCGTGTCCTTCCGGACAACATCAATAAATATGATTATTATTTCACGCTGTCCCTGCTGGATCACTGTTACTGGATCACCGGCGCCGCGCTCGGCGGTATCTTCGGATCCTTTCTGCCGTTTGACACCACCGGTCTTGATTTCATGATGACCGCCATGTTTGTGGTAATCTTTCTGGACGCCTGGATGCGGGAAAAGAGTCATCTGTCTTCACTGATCGGATTCGGCGCATCCTTTCTCTGCCTTGTGCTGTTCGGCGCGGACGGATTCATCATTCCGTCCATGTGCGTGATTCTCTGCTTCCTGCTTGTCTTCCGTAAGACGATTGCGGAAAAAGGAGGTTTCGAATGAGTCCCCAGACAATTCCCCAGCAGGTCATCACGATCCTGTTATGCACCGCCGCAACGATGCTTACACGGTTCCTGCCGTTCCTGCTGTTCGGCCGTTCCGATCATGTGCCGCCGATCATCACCTATCTTGGCAAGGCCCTGCCGTCTGCCGTATTCGCAATGCTGGTGGTGTACTGTCTCAAGAATGTATCCATCACCGTATCTCCGTTCGGCATTCCGGAACTGATCGGCATCACAGCCACTGCACTGATACACCTCTGGAAGCGGAACACTCTGCTCTCCATGTTTACCGGAACCCTGTTCTACATGCTGGTGATCCGGTTTCTGTTCTGATTTCATACCTGTGCGGGACTGCCCGCACTTTTTTATTCAGAACTATTTATTCATTCTTTTCCAAATCCTCTACAATATTCAGTATCTGCACAAATTACAGACGGAGAACAGAAATGATGAAACTGATTTCAGGAAAACAGCTGCCGCTGCTGCTTGCGGCGGCATTATGTACCGGCTGCGCCGGAACCGCAGGATCAGCGGCACCTGCCGCGCCGGGAAACGGACGGCTTGTCAGTACGGTCACACAATATACGAAAGACTTTGAAAGTAACGAATGGGTTGTATCCCAGGAGATCGAATACCAGTACGAAAACGGATACCCGGTCTCCATGAAGCGGACCGAATACGGTTCCGATGATCCGACGGAGTTTACATATTCCTATATATTCGAAAATGGACTTCCCGTTTCCATGGAACTGCATGATCCGCAGAGCGGGCAGACAACACGTACGGAATATAATGAGGGCCGCGTATGGCGCGTGGAATCCTCCGATCCGGAAGGAATCTTCACTTCCGAAAAACTGTTTCAGTACGGGATCGGCGGTCCCTTCTTTACGGATGTGCTTCACGTCAACCGTGAGAATTCTTCCGGTGAGGGAGTTCCTGGCGCCACGATGGAAGAAATCGATGCGGTCAGCGTATACACCGAGAACGGCCTGCTTGCGAAAACCTGCAATTCCGGACTGTACGCAAACTGGAATGACGGGGATAAGAAAGAATGGATGCGGTTCAACGGAACCTATACCGTCGAATATGAAAACGGAATCGCATCACATACCTCCGCAGTATTCCGGGCAGGACCTTCCGGCTCAGAAAGTCACTTTGAAGTAAAGAAGGAAAACGGTCTGGTAACCGAAGCCATCCGCAGCGACAGTATGGAAGGTCAGGAGCCGGAAGAACAGGCAAAATTTGTCTTTACCTATACGGATGATGAAATTGATGCGGCACGCTATACTTCCATGATCAATTACTTCCTGCTGGACGGCGGACAGACATTCTACATTTACAACTGGTACTAAAAAAACGGCTCAGCCGTTTTTTCTGTTCCGTCAGTTACGGTCCCGTTCGTTCTCCGTATCCAGCTCATCTGCACGCTTCACGAAGCAATACATGAGGATAACGAAGATCAGCGTGACCAGATGATATACAGCGTTATAGTTGAAATCCCAGATCAGATGAAACTGAATGGCTTTCACATTCTGCAGGACACTGGCCGCAATCAGAGTGCCAATCCCCCACAGCCCGATTATCATATGCGGTTTTTCCCTGCGCGCAAGAAGCAGTTTGATAATCAGAAATATCAGGATCCCGCCGCAGTAGATCAGAAACAGAACAAAATCATTGGGCACAAGCGATGAGAATACCTGACGCAGGATAACGAACGCAATCGCAGACAGCGCAAAAACCGGCACTGTCAGTTTCAGGCATTCCAGTCCGTGAATCTCATAGAGTACCGCCACCGCAAGCGAAGCAGCCATGAATGCCAGTGCGACATAAAGAATATCCCAGGTCTGACTTTTGACGGTTTCCGGAAGCTGAACGCCGTGGGCATAGGTGCCAAGCAGGCATACGATCAGAAACAGTCCGAAGGATGCGCCCCATACATATTTTCTTGCGGCCGGTCCCTTCATGCGGAAAATACTGATCATCAGAATGATCGTAATCACGGCATTGAAGAGATTTGTGGCTGCAGTTGTAATTTCATAACCTGTTGTCAGCGTCACAATGCACGCTCCTTTCCGCTTTCAGTTGCTTATGACATTGTACTGCCCTTACGGGAACAACTGCAATTCACGCCTGAAAAAGCCGCAAATCTTGATATCTGTGAATTTATTAACTAAAATGAACATGTTCATATAAGGTGGTATTATGCCGAAGGTTATTGATGGTCTTCAGTCCAGAATCATGCAATCCGCAAGGGAACGGCTGTTCGCTGCGCCTCCCTCCTTTTCACTGCGTGCCATTGCGAAAGACTGCGGGATTGCGGTCGGCACAATCTACAACTACTTTCCGGATAAGGAAACCCTGATTGCGTCTGTGTTTGCGGATGACTGGAATCAGATCATCGCAGAGACCGAAGCCAGTATTTCCGCTTCGGAAGGAATTGAGGAAGGAGTTCGTGCGATCTATTCCGGTCTCGCCCGGTTCACGCAGTCGCACCGAACGGTATGGAATGCCTTTCCGTCATTCCCGGCTGCCGGCGCCTTTTTTCATAAAGGACACCGGATGCTGGTGGGACAGATTGAGCGCCTTCTCAATATCCTCTTTGAACAGTTTGGAAAAACGCCGGATTCTGCAGGGCTTGTGCTTACGGCAGAGCTTCTGATTGCGGCCTCCCAGCATTCTGAACTGTCCGAAGAAGATATCATGCGTGTACTCCGACGACAGATAAAGGGGGAATAATCAATGTCCGGATTCAAAGATCTGCGTGTGGTAGACAACTTCTACCAGACATCGCTGTTTTTCCCGATGCCGGCAGTGCTGATCAGCACACTCACCGACGACGGAAAAACGACATGCGGCCCGTATTCCCTGCTTGCGCCGTTCTATGTCGCAGGCAAGGACTACTATGCATTCATCCTCGAGGCGCGCAACTCATCCAACACTGCGCAGAACCTCATCAAGCACAAGAAGTGCGTCATCAACTTCCTGCCGGATGACCGCGGAACGTTTAAGGAAATGGTCCGCCTCGGATGGCCGGGAGACAAACCGGAAGAGAAGATGAAAGACTTCCGCTTCCATCTCGAAGATGGTCACCGCAAAGCGGAAGATCCCGACGGCGTATACCCGCAGGTGATTTCCGAAGCGCTCCAGGCAGTGGAATGCACATGGGTCGATACCCTCGACAATGCGCAGGATACCCAGCCGCTTCCGGAAGGTCAGGATCATTACGTTCTTGAGAAATATCATGACTTCAACGGCATCACGACGCCGTACGGTGCGCACTTCGTTCTGCGCATCGACAAGATCCTCATGAAGGAGAAATACTACAACGGCATCGTCAACGGCGTGAAGCGCTCTGACTTCCCGCCCCTGCCGGTCGACTACGGCTACCGTGATTCCAA
>JAFOLE010000305.1 GCA_017419465.1 Solobacterium sp.
ATCGATCCGGATCGGTCCGTGTTCCATACCGGGCCACTCCTTGGACTCAAAGCGTTTTACAAAGACATCGTTCTTATAGAGTTCCACGGCATCCGCATTTGTGAATGCATAGATATCACCGAGGTTTCCTGCCGGATAATCACCGATTTCCATCGGGTTTCCGATTTCAAGCACCGGTGTTTTATTTCCCTGGCTTGCATAGACAGAAGCCGCAAGTTTCGGATTGCGGAAGGCATCCATGACGCCGTGATAACAGATCTTATCGCCGCTTCCGAAGTCCTTGTGAGTCGGATAGTCAAACATCACCCACTGGAATACACCGGCATGGCTCTTGTCTGCCTTTGCCTGATTCATGACCCGGGCATGGCGGAGCGCCTGTTCCTGGCGCTTCTCCCATGGATCATAGGCCTTGGTCGGAAACATGTGTCCGTTGGCCTCGCTTATCAGTATCGGTTTTGATACATCCGGCGATACCGCCTTCTTCGGCTTTGCGCCGGGGGTAATGCCGTTATGCGAGAAATCATTGAATGCATAGACATCTTCCAGCAGATGACTCTTTTCGAGATACCGTACACCGCTGGTCGGCCGGGTATGATCGAGATCATGCGCCACCGCATTGGTTCTGGTATAGAGTTCATCATCATCCTGTGATTCATTGACGCGTACGCCCCAGAGAATGATGGACGGATGATTGCGGTACTGCAGGATCATCTCCTGTACGTTGCGGATGCACTGTTCACGCCAGCCTTCTTCCTTTGAGACAAACTGCCAGCCGGGGATTTCCGTAAAGACGGCAAGTCCTCTGCGGTCACATTCATCCAGGAAGTAATGGCTCTGCGGATAATGACAGGTCCGTACCGCATTGACCGCCAGTTCTTCGTCCAGGATCCGGGCATCCTCTCTCTGCAGGGATTCACTCGCCGCATAACCGATATACGGATAGCTCTGGTGGCGGTTGAGTCCGCGCAGGAAGACCGGTTTTCCGTTGATCAGGATCTCATCCTTAGTCAGTGAGATCGTCCGGAAGCCGAATGTTACGGACGACGTATCCACAATCTGATCCTCTTTGATCAGGTCAACCTTTGCGGTATAGAGATACCCTTTTCCAACCTGCCAGGGAATCGCACGCGGTACACTGAGCGGCACCGGTCCGTCCTTGGCGGCGCAGGAAACAGTGCGCAGTTCGGTTCCGTCTTCTTCCAGAATCGAAACCGCAAGCCGGCAGCCTTCCGTATTGCCGTCGAGTTCCACATGCACATTTGCCTCGGTGGTTGTCGGCGTTTCGACAAAGATATCTTTGATCATCGTTTCCCCGCGGACATCGAGCCAGACATCGCGGTAGATTCCGCCGTAGGTCAGATAATCGATCATGTAGCCAAACGGAGGGATTGCCTCGTTTTCGGTGGTATCAAGCTTTACTGCCAGCCGGTTCTCTTCGCCCGGCTTAACATAATCGGTGATCTCATACCGGAAGCCGGTATAACCGCACCGGTGTGTTCCAAGTTCCTGTCCGTTGATATAGACCGTCGCAATATGGGCGGCGCCGTCAAACTGCAGGAAGAGCCGTCTGCCCTTCATTTCCTCACGGATGGGAAGCAGTCTGCGATAGCCGCAGATCATTTCATAATCCTGCGGATCGATGTAATGCAGTCCCAGCATCTTATTGGTGTGCGGAAGCCTTACCGCCTCTCCTTCACACTTCCATTCCGCAAATTCTTCACTCCACTGTTCGGTAAATTCCCAGTCATTATCAAGCCTGATCATTCCATACTCCTTTCATGAGAATTGTGACCATATCTTCAAGCGCTTCCTGATAGGTAATCCCGGAAAGCGCCAGGGTGTCGGTATACATGAAGCTGTCAATGGACGCTGTCACGATCTGTTTGAGAACCGGCAGGGAAACCGGATTGACACAGCCCTGTTTTATCCCCTCTTCCAGCAGCTGGAAGATCGGCTCCCACTCGCTTTCAATGCGATGTCCGATCTCCTTCCATACGGAGGGATATTTCTCTTCGATTCCCTTCAGACGCCGGAAATCCAGTGACCGGTAGTCTTCCGGCATCGCGATCAGTACGGAGGCAATCTTCTCCTGCATCGGAAGATCGGATTCAAGGATCTTCCGTTTTGCGTCCTGGATGCGGTCAAAGCCGATCGTCACAAGATCCAGCAGGAGTTCCTCTTTGGATTCATAGAGTTTATAAATGGTTTTCTTGGCCGCATGTACTTCACCGGCAACATCCTGCATCGTAAACTTCAGGCCTTTGGTTCGGAATAATCCGGTCGCCGCATTCAGCACTTCATTCTTCAGTTCAATTTCATCCATTGGAAACCCGTTTTCTCTTTCTGGTTTCCATTCTAGAAAAATGTAAGCGGTTACGCAAGCCCCAAACGCAAAAAAACTGTAATTTCGTACTTCCGTACGATTACAGTCATGGTATTCCGGTCTTCAGAGCGTCTTTATCTGACGTCCTGTCATCACTTTACTTCGATCAGCGTATTCAGCAGCTCCCGCAGGGATTTCAGCCCTTCCACTTCATTCCGGGTCCCGTCTTCCTTTACGATGATGTCCCCTTCAAATTCATAGGTCTTCACGGTGCCGTCGGGATATTCAAACCGGATGATATCACCGAAGTCATCGACAGCCATGTTCGTTTCCGCACCGATCTTCAGCCCGTCCAGTCCGTTCAACAGCGCCTGAATCACTTCCGGGTCCGTGCTTTCGCCGGATGCGGATTCCTCCCACATCCGCTGATAGGTCACCTTTACCGGAAGCGGTTCATCATTGATTTCCTGCGGTGCTTCTGTTGCGGCTGTGCAGGCGCCGAGCAGCACAACCGATAACAGTGCCAGCACCAGAACTCCGTTCCGTCGTTTCATTGTTTTTCCCTCCTGAATTCCGTTATTGATCCTTGATGCGGGCATTCGGGCAGTGCCGGACAAGATAATCAAATACCGCATCATAATGGTCGTCATCCACATAAATCATATTGAAGAAGATCAGAGAACGTACCGTGATCCGGTTCCGCCGCCGTTCTCCGGAGATGCCGGTCACATTCTTAAAGGTGGAATGCGCATCTGCCGAAGCGTTCAGCCCGGCTGCCATCGTGCCGTAGTTATGCGTCAACGCGCCGGTAAGGGCTGCGGCCTTTGCGATCAGCTCGGTTTTCTCCGCCTGATCCTTTACCTGACGCATGTCGATCCCCTCTTCATCCATCCGGAAGAGCATCCCGCTCGTCCAGCCGTACATCGCACTTACAAACCACCAGCTGCCAAGGCCGATCAGCCCGATTACCAGAAAGCAGCCCAGCAGAATTGCGGCAGTCTGCAGGTCGATGCCTCTGCCTCCTGACGCAAACAGAGCTGTGCCTAATATGAGCATAAAACTGATGCCGAGCGCAATGAAAACCACTTCCAGCATGAACAGGTCCTTATGCAGATC
>JAFOLE010000043.1 GCA_017419465.1 Solobacterium sp.
CCTGCACGGGTTGTCGCACCGACAAGCGTGAACGGCGGAAGATCCAGACGGACGCTCCGGCTCCCCGCCTCTTTACCGACGATGACATCAATGCAGAAATCCTCCATTGCCGGATACAGTACTTCTTCCACGACCTTGGAAAGCCGGTGAATTTCATCAATAAACAGAATGTCTCCCGGCTCGAGCACGGAAAGAATGGCCGCCAGATCGCCTGCCTTTTCAATGCTGGGACCGCTGGCAACGCGGATTCCGCTGTGCATCTCATGCGCAAGAATATAGGAAAGCGTTGTCTTTCCAAGTCCCGGAGGACCATACAGCAAAACATGATCCAGGCTTTCATTCCGCTGCAGCGCTGCCTGAATAAAGATCCTGAGGTTTTCCTTCAGTGCATCCTGTCCGACATACTCATCCAATGTCTGAGGACGAATGCTTTCCTCTTCATCTCCGGCAGATGCAGCAGACAGTAAACGTGTATCATCCATCGTCATCTAAGATTACCCTCCAAGCTTCTTTTTCATCAGAAACTGCAGTCCGAGCTTCAGATATTTCTCTGTGCTCTCCTGCGGGTTTCTGCTCATATAATCTGCCGCAGCGGATACATCCGGCTGACGGTATCCGAGATTGCGGAGCGCATCGCAGGCTTCTTCAATTTCAATCGGATACGACGGCTGATCCTGCTTGGTCTTTGCGGTAACCGGAACGAGTTTTCCCTTCAGATCAAGTACGATCTGGCTGGCGGTCTTGGCGCCAATACCGGGCATGGATTTGAGCACGGAGACATCGCCTGTTTCAACTGCTGTAATAATCTTATCTGCACTTGCTTTTGCGAGCATGTTCATCGCCGTCTTCGGTCCAAGTCCCTTTACGGAGATCAGACGCAGGAAGAGATCCATCTCCTGCTGGCTTTCAAAGCCGTAGAGAGACAGTTCTGCTTCGGTGTAATGCAGATAGGTAAATACCTTTACTTCTTCATTCAGATGAATTTTATCGGTATGCGCATAGCTGACTTTCCAGCCCATACCGCCATGATCGACAATGAGCCAGTCGCTTCCGTAGCTTTCAACAGTGCCTGTGATAAATGCGATCATGCATTCTCCTCCTTAGTCCGTAAAGTCCATGATATAGTTGCCGACAATTACCTGGTCGCCGTCCTTACAGCCGGCCTCCCGCAGTGCATTGTCGATTCCCATCTTTGCAAGGGTCTGCGCGAATGCGTAGGTATCATCCATATTGTCAAAATTGACCTGTTCCGCAAGACGATCCACTTTCGCGCTGTTTACCTTCCATCTCCGGTTGCCGAGATTGACGATTTCGAAATCCGGGCGCTTCGGTTCATAGCGGTAAACAACAACTTCTTCTTTTTCTTCTGTTTCTTCACTCTTCGCACGCTCTTCTTCAATCTTTTCCATGGCGGCATAAAGGATTTCATCAAGCCCTTTATGCGTCAGCGTGCTGCACGGGAATACGGTAAGATCCGGATGGGCTTCTCTGAACCGTTTCAGGTTCTCTTCTGCTCCGTCCGTATCCATCTTATTTGCCGCAATGATCTGCGGGCGTTCACGAAGCTCCGGATCATAGTTAACCAGCTCTTCGTTGATGATATCATAATCCTCCAGCGGATCCCGTTCTTCACCGCTCATATCAATGACATGAATCAGAACACGGCATCTGCGTATATGACGAAGGAATTCATGTCCGAGACCCTTGCCGTCGGCAGCTCCTTCAATAAGACCCGGCATGTCCGCGAGCACAAACCCGCGTTCATCCGGAAGTGACACAACTCCGATATTGGGATCAATGGTTGTAAACGGGTATGCCGCAATCTGCGGTTTTGCCCGTGTAACAACGGAGAGGAACGTGGATTTGCCGACCGACGGAAATCCGATCAGACCCGCGTCCGCAAGAAGACGGAGTTCAAGCTGAAGCTCAAGCTTCTCGCCGATTTCACCCGGCTGCGCATATTCCGGTGCGTCGTTCCGGGCGGTCGCAAAATGACAGTTCCCAAGTCCGCCTTTGCCGCCCTTTGCGATCATAACAATCTGATGCGGTCTGGTAAGATCCGCAAGCAGATCACCGTTTTCCGCATTGCGCACCAGGGTGCCGAGCGGAACCTTGATCGTTACGTCTTCACCGTCTGCGCCATGCATTTTCTTGATCTTACCCGGTTCTCCGTTGCCGGCTTTTACCGAACGGGTGAACCGCAGCTTGGTCAATGTTGTCTCATTGGTATCTACTTCAATATATACATGTCCGCCGCGTCCGCCGTCTCCGCCGAACGGTCCTCCGTTGGCATAGAACTTTTCATGACGCCACGCGACGCATCCCTTACCGCCGTCTCCGGCCTTCACCTTTATTTTTATAAAATCGATCATAAAAATCCTCGCTGCTTTTTCAATTCAAATGAAAGCCCCTGGTGTTCAGGGGCGTCCGTGTGTTCTTATGCCTGCGGGTAAACAGATACCTGCTTTTTGTCACGTCCGAGACGTTCGTACTTCACGACGCCGGATGCGGTAGCGAATAATGTGTCATCACCGCCGCGGCTGACATTTTTACCCGGGTAGATCCGTGTACCGCGCTGGCGGTAAATGATCGAACCGGCATTGCAGAACTGACCGTCCGCAACTTTAGCGCCAAGGCGGCGGCCTGCGGAGTCACGTCCGTTCTTTGTGGAAGATACACCCTTCTTGGATGCAAAGAACTGAATATCTAATGTGAATTTCATGGTTTTACACCTCCGTTTTCCTTTATGTTCAAAAATTGAGTGTTGCCTTCTTCAACGGTTTTCAGCTGTATAACTGCCGTTTTCAGAATTGTCTGGGTGAGTTCATCATCCCCGCATTCCGTGATGTCGATCCGGTTATCACCGACTTTACATTTCGCATCACTGCCGAGTTCATACAGCGCATTGCATGTGCCGAAGGCAATGGCACTTACCGCTGCACAGATCAGATCTTCTCCTTTATCGGCACTCTGTGAATGGCCGCTGATCTTTACAGATCGGATTCCGTTCCGGTCGGCGGTAAGCACGACTTTGATCATGTTAAGCCTCGATCGCGTTGACAATCAGCTTTGTATACGGCTGACGGTGACCCTGACGACGACGGGTGCTGCCCTTCTTCGGCTTGTACTTGAAGATGTGGATCTTGCGTTCCTTGCCCTGCTTTTCAACAGTGCAGGTAACCTTCGCACCTTCTACATACGGGGTTCCGATCTTTGTGGCCGCATCACTGACAAGAACAACCTTGTCAAATACTACGGTCTCACCCGGCTCAACATTGAGCTTTTCAACATAAATGGCCTGGTCCTTTTCAACCTTGACCTGCTTTCCGCCTGTTTCGATAACTGCGTACATCAATTACACCTCCTGACTGCATATCTTAAGACGCGCCATTAAGGGGGTTTTTACACGCTTAAACCCTTTTCTGAGCGGTTACAGACCTCAATCATGAGGACTGAAACATGAAAATATTATCACCCGCAGGTTCCTTCGTCAATCAGAAAATCCGTTTATTCAGCGGATTTTTGAACATACAGGTCCGTCCGCACATATTCGCTGTGCAGACAGTCGAGATAGACCGGCCGCAGAAGCTTCAGCGGCACTTCCGTTTCCAGTGTAAATTCCATCAGGAAACGTTTGAGCGTCCCTTCCTGCGTATCATATACCGGACAGAACCGGCTCAGAAGAAATCCGGTCTCACCGGCAGTAGTAAATACATCTTTAGACAGTTCCGCCGGGTAAACAATCATGACCCTGCCGCCCCGTTCCAGAAGCCGCCGGCTGTTTTCAAACAGTTCCAGGACAGAAAGATAGTCCCGGTGCCGTGCAGCATACAGATAAGGATTACGGTTCTTCAGTTCCTCCGGCAGGGATTCAAAATACGGAGGGTTGCAGATGACTGCGGTAAACGGATCGTGCCGGTATGACTGAAGTGAGGATACCGACAGTTCTGCCTGAATGCCGTTTCGGGACAGATTTTTTTCTGCCAGTTCAATCACTTCCGGAAACAGATCAATGCCGGCAAGCAGTTCCGGTTCATATAGTGCCGCATAACAGAGAAGTGCCCCGTTGTTCGTCCCGACATCCAGAACCCGGTCATCGTCACTGAGCACAAGAAACCGGCCAAGCAGCTCGGTATCGCTGCTGAAATGATACCCTGAGGGATCCTGTTCGATTTCGTACGGTGTCGCAAACAGATAGTCCATACACGTTCCTCAGCTTTCCATTTCTTCCTTCGGACTGGTCAGTTCAAACCAGAACACCGAACCTTCTCCGACAACGGATCGTACGCCGTACTCCGCATGATGACTGTCAAGAATCGCCTTTACGATAGAAAGTCCAAGACCTGTCGAAGACATGGAACGGGAGAACGACCGGCTGGATTTCTGATACCGGTCCCAGATCAGAGGAATCTGGTCCTCCGGGATGCCTTCGCCTTCATCTTCCACTTCCACGCGAACGGTTTCTTCATCTTCTTTCATAAAGGCACGGATCGTAATGTTTTTATCCTGCGGAGAATGTTTGACCGCATTTGACAAGAAGTTATAAATCACTTCGGTAATCTTCGTTTTGTCTCCGTATACGACAAGGTCCTGCGGACATTCAATATGTACATGAAGATGTCCCTCATCAATCATGACCGCAAAGAGCCGTACAACTTCCCGGATCACTCCGCCGATATCAAAATTGGAATAATTCAGCACATAGGCGCCGCTCTGCAGTTTGGACAGTTCACTCATATCCACGACCAGATGATCGAGATAGTCTGCCTCGGAGATGATGACGTTCAGATGTTCTTCCCGCTTTTCCGGTTTGTCACCGGAGATATCACGGATCATTTCCGCATAGGCACGTATGGAGGTAAGCGGCGTCTTGATATCGTGCGAGACATTTGCGATCAGGTCTTTCCGCAGTTCATCGATCTTTGACAGACGCTGCGTAGCGTCATTCAGCGAGGCGGCAAGTTCTGCCGTTTCCGTAAATTCTCCGCCTTCAAAATGGCAGGAGTAATCCGCGCCGGCAAGTTTCCCCGCTTCCGTACTCATTCTTACGATCGGCCGGGAAAGCAGTGAGGAAATAATCAGCGAAACGATCGAGGCGAGAATGATCACGATCAGTGTAAACAGAACATACTGCCTGCCGAAGAAGTTCACGATGGAATCAACCGGTTCCAGCGGTGAGTTTACAAACAGATACAGCCGCGCAAGATTCAGGGAAATGCGTTTTCCGTAAAGCACCATATCCTGACCGGTACGTTCGTTCACGAAGTTCAGGCTTGTCTCCCCGCCCGAAGAATCGATCAGCTGGCGAAGTTCTGAACCGTTGGTGGTATCGACCGGTGAATCGGTTTCCGCGCCCGGATGAAATACACAGCCGCCGCCGATACTGTCTGCGGAATAGATCATTGCGCCGGCACTGTTGTACATGGCGACACAGACATTATTGTCAACCGCAACCTGAAATGCGCGGTTGATCGCCGCGCTGTTTCCGTTTTCATTGATTACGTATTCCTGGATCTGGTCGCCTACTTCCTTGACCACCTGAATCTTGTTGTTTCTATAATATGGCTTTACCAGCGAGAACTGCAGAATACCTAACAGCAGAACCACGCCGATTGCAAAGAGAAAGAAGAACAGCCAGATCGAGAACCGTATGCCATGCCGGTCAAGCTTCAAATTTATACCCCATTCCGCGTACCGTCACGATATAGTCACGATACGGTCCAAGATTATGCCGAAGCATTTTGATATGCGTATCTACCGTACGGTCATCTCCGAAATAATCATAATTCCAGACTTCTTCCAGAAGCTTGGTACGTGAGAGTGCCGTATTGCGGTGTTCCGCCATATAGATGAGCAGATCAATTTCCTTCGGCGTCAGGTTTGCCTTCACGCCGTCGACCATGACCGTTCTGCCTGCAGCATCGATAACAAGACCGCCAAACTCCAGACTGCTGTTTTCGGGTTTCTTGGAGCGCTCAATTGCGACCTTGACTCTTGCCATCAGTTCCTTGGGAGAGAACGGTTTGATCACATAGTCCACGACACCGAGTTCAAAACCGAACAGCTTGTCATATTCCTCCTGCCGCGCCGACAGCATGATCACAGGAACGTCCTGGATCTGACGAATCTGCTTGCAGGCGGAAAAGCCATCCAGAATCGGCATCATGATATCCAGGATGACGCAGTCATACCGGTTGGATTTTACCAGTTCTACCGCTTCCAGTCCGTTTTCAGCTTCATCGGATTCATATCCGTTCAAAGACGCATATTCCCGTACAACCTCACGGATATTTTTTTCATCATCTACAATCAGGAGTTTAACCATGGAAATACCTCATCAAATATTCGTTATTTAATTACATGCAGGGAATTTACAATACATTTTCCGTCATCAGTCATTTTACCATCAAAACGGATATAGATACCCTTGCGCAGAACCGCCGCATACATACGGTACTGTGAGGGCATTACCAGGAGACTGAAATCGGATGTCTCATCATTCACTTTCACAAACGCCATCATCGATCCGTTCTTTGTCTGATGCTGGCGGATGCTTTTGACATATGCAAATCCGCGCACCGTTCCCCTTGCCCCGGCAAGCTGAATGAGCGGCGGTTCGGTAATTCCGTGCGCACTGCGTACTTCAATGATCGGATTGGCGCCGAGCGTGAAGCCCATCGCAGTCATTTCCCTTTCACGGATATCTTCCTTTTCATCGTACCGTTTTACAAGCTGCGGCCGGGAAACGAGCCCTTCCGCAAGAACCGTCTGTCCGTTCTCTTCGATCCGGATCAGTTCACTGTAGGCAATCGCCTCATCAATTCCGCTGCGCATGGTCGTCCGGGTCTCGGTAAAGCAATCCAGGGCGCCGGCATCGATCAGACTTTCCAGCATCGGTTTGGTGATCCTGTGCAGCAGTGCTCTTGCCGTAAAGTCAAAGAAATCCGTAAATGGTTTCTTCCCCCGTTCCTGAATGATCTCATTTGCGGCATGTACGCCGATTCCCTTGATCACACTCAGCGGAAGCTGCAGTTCCTTGCCGTAAGGGACACAACCGGATTCGGAACGGTTCACATCCGGCGCATGCACGCGGATACCGCGTCTGCGGCATTCATCAATATACTGTGAAATCTTCACGCTGTCCCCTACGGATGAATCAATCAGACTTCCGTAGAAAATCAACGGATAGCGTGCTTTAAGATATGCGCTCTGATAGGCAATGATGCCGTAGGCAACCGCATGGGATTTGTTGAATCCGTATCCGCCGAATTTCAGAATATGGTCAAAGAGATCCTGCGCCTGTTCGCGGGTATACCCGTTTTCAAGACACCCGCTCACAAACTTGCCCTGCATGGCTTTCAGATCATCTTCTTTTTTCTTCGACATCGCCTTGCGCAGAACATCTGCTTCCGCAAGCGAGAATCCAGCAACGGTCTGTGCGATCTTCATTGTCTGTTCCTGATAGACCAGCACGCCGTACGTCTCTTCCAGGATCGGTTTGACCGCGTCTGACAGATATCGGATTCCGGAGGGATTCGCACGGTTTTCAAGATATGCCGGAATACTGTCGGTACTGGCCGGACGGTATAACGCCATTGCGGCCACAATGTCTTCAAACCGTTCCGGACGGATCTTCCGCAGCAGTGTTTTCATGCCTTCGGATTCAAACTGAAAAATGCCGTTGGTATCCGCATTCCGGAATACCTCATAGGTTGCCTTATCATCCATGGGAATCGAGAATACCGAAAACTCCGGTTCCGTCTTACGGATTGCCTCTTCCATGGAAGAGATCATCGAAAGGTTGCGAAGACCGAGGAAATCCATCTTGATCAGTCCGCGCTCTTCAAGAAACTCAGCCGGAAACTGACTGGTAAGCATTCCTTCTTCCCCATTCATGAGCGGAATGACATCCCCGAGCGGTTTGCCGGATAAAATGATTCCGGCCGCATGGATACTCGTATGACGCGGGAGTCCTTCCAGGCGGGCGCTGATTTTGAAGAGTTCCCCGAACCGCTTGTCCGCCTTTACAACGGTAAGCAGTTTTTTGTTTTCCAGTGCCTTGCGGAGTGTAATCTTCGGCTGATTCGGCACCATGGAACAAAGCATATCAATGTCCCGCTGCCCGATTCCAAGTACCTTTCCGACATCACGGAGCACCTGCTTTGCGCCGAGGGTATTAAACGTCACAATATTTGCGGTATGGTCCATTCCGTACATGTCACGGACATAATGAATCACTTCTTCTCTCCGGTTATCGGGAATGTCCGTATCAATATCCGGCATTGAGATACGTGACGGATTCAGGAAACGTTCAAAGAGAAGCCCGTAACGGATCGGATCGACCATGGTGATGCCAAGGCAGTATGCGACCAGCGAACCCGCGGCAGATCCACGCCCCGGTCCGACCATGATTCCGTTGCGGCGTGAATACCGGATAAAATCATAGACAATGAGAAAATAATCGGAAAACTTCATTCCGGTGATGACATCCAGCTCATATTTCAGACGTGAAAGATATGCGGACGGTGCTTTTCCGCCCATGCGTTTTTCAAGACCTGCCAGACACAGCCTGGTGAGATACTGATCCGAAGAAAGCCCCGGCGGAGTCGGAAACGAAGGCAGTGACGTCGTTTCCACAATCGCTTCCGCATTGCACGAAGCCGCAATTTCATCGGTCCGCTGAAGATCCCGCGGATCATCATACAGCGACTCCAGTTCTTCCCGAGACAGCAGATGCCGTCCGTTCAGTATGGGAACCGAGGTATCACTCAGCTGACGCTGCGTGCGGATACAGGACAGGATCTGATGCAGACGGGCATCGTCCCGGTTGAGATAATAGCTTTTATTTACCGCACAGGTCCGGATCCCAAGTTTTCCGGCGCACTGCTTCAGCACTTTGTTTTTCAGGTTCCATAACTGGGAGTCCTGAAAGGAAATCGCAACATCAAATGCCGGTAGCAGTTCTTTCAGCATCGAAAGACGGCGGATAATTTCATCCCGGTCCTCTTTCAGCATCGCTGACTCCACAGGACCGTCCACGCCGTAAACAATAATGGAGATTCCTTCACTGTGCTCTGCGAGTTCCTGCAGGGTGACGGATGCAGTGCCGCACTGAACTCTGGTGCTGAGCTTCATCAGATTGGAAAAGCCGCGGTTGGTACGGGCCAGAAGAAGGAACGGAAAGGTCTCTTCTTCGACCTGAACATCCAGTTCCATGCCGAAGATCGGTTTGATTCCTGCTTCCCGGCAGGCATGCGAAAAACGGGCTGCACCATAAAGAACATTGCGGTCTGTCAGTGCGACCGCGGAAAAGCCTAGTTCTTTTGCACGAATTGCCAGTTCCGGCACGCGAATGGTGCTGCCTAACAGGGTATAGCAGCTGCGGACCATCAGATGTGTTGCCATGGTTTTATTGTACACCGTGCTGTTTCAGATTGGAAAAGCCAGCGGGATCACTCTGCTCCCTGTTCCTGTCCGTTACCAAATCCGGAGTTATCGACTTGTTCTATATAATATTATCTATGATAAAATGGTAAGGCACTCTAGATTCAGGGGGAGTTTTTGTTATGGAAGAAAACAACGCAAATGTACGGAAGGATGAGGCAGTATTCGAAGAGGTCCCTTCTTCCGCATTCAATAAACGGCGTACAACACTGACCGAATCCGGTTCGGTATTTACGCGCGGCCGGGTCGGCGGAAAGGAAATCCGTGTTCCTGCATCATCCGCTGTTCAGCCGTCCGCAGCTGTGGATTCCGAACCCAATGCGGCAGGTGTCCGCACCGGAATGCAGCCGTATTCATCCATTTATCCGAATACAGCCAAGCCGGCACAGAACAAACGCGCAACGATCAGTACAAACCGGGTCTTTTCACCGTATGATCTTTCCTTCTTTGAAGATCCTGTGACGACAAGAGAACTCAGCAAAACCGAACGTCAGCGGATCTCCAGCCGGTATGAGAATACGGAACCTGAACAGAAAGAGCCTGCGGTATCGCAGCCTCATTACGGAACCGTAAAGAAGGAATCTTCCGTCCGTCCGGTTCAGGGATATGATCCCGCTGCCGTATTCAGCAACGCCTCCCCTTCCCGTCCTCATTCGGAACCCGTTTCTGCCATGCCGTTCTCCCATGATGAAAAACCGGCAGACACGGCGCGTTCTTCCGCAGCCGGCGGAATACTGACACCGGCCAATAACGTGTTTCCGGAGGATGATGTAAAAACAGCGCCGGTTTCAAAACCCGCTTCGTCCGGACGCATCCTTACACCGGACAACAATGTCTTCCCGGAAGACGAGTCGGTTCAGGATATTCAGAAGCCGGTCTTCTCCGTGCCGAACCGCCGTACCGGAGGATCCTCCGCAAAGCGGAATACAGCCGCACGCAAGAAACCGCAGCCGGCACCGGATACTGCACCGTCAGCGATGCCAAAGGATGACTTCAATACTTCCATCGCAGATGTACTGAATGAAGAACCTTCTGTCGTAAAGACAACCGTTCTTCCGGTCGTATCTGCCGCTGTTTCGGAAGCTCCGAAGAAGAGCCGCAAAGAAACTGCACCGGCATTCTCCCTGAACCCCGGCGTTTCCTTCACGGAAAAC
>JAFOLE010000044.1 GCA_017419465.1 Solobacterium sp.
CTACGTGACGCGCAACGGCTCTGCACTCATTGCCTTCCGTGTACCGGAGTCCGATTTCAGCGGATTCATGATCGGCGCCAGCCACAGCGACAGCCCGACCTTCAAGATCAAAATGAATCCGGAGCTGAAAGCCGAAGGCTGCATTCGTCTCAATACCGAGCGTTACGGCGGTATGATCGCCGCTTCCTGGTTCGACCGCCCGCTCACCTGCGCCGGCCGGGTATGCGTCCGCACGGAACAGGGCATTGAAGAGCGTCTGATCTATGTCGACCGGGATCTCTTCGTGATTCCCTCGCTTGCGATTCATATGGACCGCAATATCAACGAAGGACATTCCTATGACTATCAGAAGGAACTGCTTCCCCTCTTCCGCTCTGAGTCATCCAAAACTTCCTTCATGAAACTGATTGCACAGGAAGCCGGCTGTGAAGAAGCCGATGTGCTGAGTTATGATCTTTTCCTGGCACAGCGCACACCCGGATTTATCTTCGGTGCCGAGAATGAATATCTCTGTTCTCCGCGGCTCGATGACCTGCAGTGCGGATTTGGGGATCTCATGGGATTCCTGAACGCGAAAGCAGCCGCATCCCTTCCGGTCTTCGCGCTGTTTGACAATGAGGAAGTCGGCTCTCTGACAAAGCAGGGTGCGGCAGGAACCTTCCTGCATGATGTGCTCTACCGGATTCTCAGCGGGCTTGGGATTCGGGATGACAAGGTATATCCGATCTTTGCGAACTCGTTTGTCGTCAGTGCCGACAACGCGCACGCCGTGCATCCAAACTATCCGGAAAAGGCAGATCCCAATCTGCGTCCGAAGCTCAACGGCGGCATCGTCATCAAGCATTCCGGTGCACAGCTGTACTGCACGGATGCGGTAAGCTCTGCGGTATTCAAGGAAGTCTGCCGCCGGGCAGATGCACCGTTCCAGGAATTCGCCAACCAGTCCAATATCCGCGGCGGCTCCACTCTTGGCAACCTCGTAAACGGACATCTCAGTCTGAACTCCGTAGATATCGGTCTGCCCCAGCTGGCAATGCACTCCGGATTTGAGACAGCCGGCACAACGGATACACAGTCTCTGATCGATGCGATGACCGAGTTCTTCTCCAGTTCGATTCACCGCGACGGAAATCTTCTGACAATCGCATAATAATCACCGCATGGTGAAGCGTTCTCTGCATGAGAAGCTGCCATGCGGTTTTATTACGCGCAAAAGGACAGAGTGTTACCCTGCCTTTCTGCACTATTCTTCAGCAATGTTCATTTTTTTATAAGGGGCTCAACAGACGGTTCCCGGTTCCGGCTCACCTGTTTCCGAAACGGAGACCGTCCGCAGTGAGACATCACTGGTGATTGTCCGCAATACGTACTGCGTAGTCGATCGCATTCACAAGACTGATCTCATTGGACAGTCCGCTTCCGGCATGAACGAAGTCCGTGCCGTGGTCAACACTTGCGCGGATGATCGGAAGTCCGAGCGTCACATTGATGCCGGCAACCGCATCCCATTCCTTCTTTTCCCGGTTATACACAAAGCCTTTTACCTTGATGGGAATATGGCCCTGGTCGTGATACATGACGACAACAATGTCATACCATCCGCCGATTGCCTTGGAGAAGATCGTATCCGGCGGCGTCGGTTTCTTCTCAGGGATGATGATGCCTTCCGCCATCGCTTCATCGATGGCCGGCTGGATCTCTTCGATTTCTTCCCTTCCGAACAGTCCGTTCTCGCCGCAGTGCGGATTGAGTCCGGCAACGCCGATCTTCGGTTCTTTGATTCCTAACGATTTGCATGCCTCATTGGCAATGCGGATCACTTCGAGCACGCGGGCCTTCTTTACCCGATCGCATGCCTCCCGCAGAGATACATGCGTGGATACATGAACGACCCGGAAGTCTTCATGCGCCAGCATCATCGTGTATTTCTTTGTGCCGGTATATTCCGCATAGATTTCGGTATGTCCGCTGAAATGATGGCCGGCCATATTGATGGCTTCCTTACTGATGGCGTTCGTTACGGTTCCATCGACTTCATGCGCCATCGCAAGTTCAATGACTTTCTTTACATACTGAAACGCCGCTTCCCCGCCCTTTGCGCAGGAATATACATTGAACGGCGCCGGGGGATCCGACTTCGGGATATCCGATTCCTGCATGATGCCCATATCGAGCACATCGATCGTGCCGCATTCAAACAGCGCCTCACTTACGGAGGATACCGGATGGATCTTCACATTGATGCCGGATACCTTTGCGGCAACCTCTGCCGCATATTCCATACAGCAGGCATCACCGATAATGATCGGCCGGCACCGGTCATAAATCTCCTGCTTTGCGAGTGCCTTGACGGAAATATCCGCGCCGCTGCCGTAGGGATCTCCCATTGTGATTCCGATTACAGGTCTGTTCATTTCTCGTCTCCTTTATCCGTACGTTCCGCAAGTTCGGAAAGCAGTTCTCTGTTTCCGAACCCGCCGGACTTGGTAATTACCGGATAGACATATCCGTTGTATTCCAGTTTTGAAAGCACAACACCCGGTGCTTCTTCCTTAACGGGTGTCAGCTGTCCGGCGCCGATCTGTTTCATAAACCCGAGGAGTGTATCCCCTCCGGTTAACAGAAGCGTGCAGCACACGCCGCTGTCGAGCATCCGCTTCAGAAGAATTCCAAGCGCTGCGGAGATTCTCGTCCGTACTGCTTCGGCGGACAGTCCGTGTTCGTGCGCATAGCGTTCGGTCTCACCGGGGTTTTGGTCATTGGTATCGATAATCAGACGCCCGGTACGATTCAGATCGTTCCTACAGGCATCCAGATATTGTCTGCATTCATTGGTTCTGACCCAGGTCTCATCCAGGGTCATATGCGGTGTTAAGGTATGACGGACAAAGCCGTGCTGTTCCGCATCGCTCAGCTGATCTTTTGTCACCTGGTTGGTGCTGCCGCAGATCACAAGGAGTCCCTTCCGCAATGGCAGTCCCAGATGTGCCGTGCCTTCCATATTCAGCAGTTCCGGCACAAACTGTGCCAGTCCGGAACATCCGGCAAGAATACGGCAGGACCCCTGCTGTTTCAGGGCAGCCGCAACGGCCGAAAGATCTTCATTGGTCGCTGCGTCATAGACATGAACACCCGGTTCATTTCCCGGTTCCGGTCCGGTATGTACAAATACCGGCACCGCAGACTGTTCATGAATGATGTCCGCAACTGCGGAATTTCTGACGGGGCTGTAGTTATCGTTTGCAAAAATGCTTTCCCCTGCCGGTACCCCGTCAATATAGTGCACGCCGTTTCGGGTATATCGGTTCATATGCGGTAAGGCCGGCACAAACTGTACAGCGTCTGCGCCGGTTTCATCCATTACCGCCCGGATTTCACTTCCGATGTTTCCGCGAAGTGCGGAATCCGTTTTCTTATAGTAATATTCGATGCCTGCATCCATGCCTGCACGGACGATCCGGCAGATAACGGCATAGGCCTCATCGGAAGAAGCATTCCTGGTATCCGAGTTGATGACCACCGCATCGGCGGCACAGGAACCAGCGGAAAACTGTCTGTCATCTGCGAAGACGGCCGTCTTCACATGATTTTTGACAAACTGTATTCCGGTATCAAGCGCCCCGGTAAAATCATCGGCTATGATCATCAATCTTGTCTTCATAATTCCTTCAGTCACTCACCGTTCACCAGAGATTCCCCTGTTCATTGAATTTCATTGGACTAAGTTCCCCTGTCACTTCAATGTCCGGATGAGCCTTTGCCTCTTCAAGGAGTGCTTTGGATATTTCGACGGTTTCCAGTTTCAGTGTGTTCTTAATACGGATCATCCGCGGATTCTTATGGTCAATTTCATTGCACGTCTTGATGCAGAGCTGAATGGTTTCTCTGTCATTATTCATGATCATCGGAATTTTCAGTTCACCGACCAGTGTATTGGTAATCGCATTGGGATAGGTCGCCTCAAGGTCAAGTTTTTCATAGAAACGTCTGGAAATGCAGTCCGCAAGACCCATTCCGCAGCCGTTGCCATGGGATTCCGGTGTCATATCCAGAATCGCCACACGCTGCGCGCTGATTCCTCCGCTGGCAGAGGCTGTCGGGAACCGTCCGGAGATATTCGGATCCATGCCGTCGCCGCTGATGTTCTTGCCCGCCTCATCAATGATGAGCACATCACAGGCATTAAACAGAAGCCGCGGCATATAGGTTCTTGCACGGTCCAGCAGTTTCGGTTCTTCCGTAATGATCTCATCCGGTGTCAGCGCAACAAGCTCGCGTGTCTGATCATAGGCATTTTCAAGCACAGCCAGGGCGCAGGAAATCGGCGCAAATCTGATAATTGCCTTGCCGTACATCGGAATGTATTCCCGGAAGTGATGAAAGCCGTCCTGATGGGTGATTTCCGCACCGTACTGTTTTCCAAGCCCGATGGCCATCATTTTCATGATGCCGCTCTCATACGGTCCGCGGAATCCGGTATGCGGTTTGATGCGGCCGCAGACTACGATACCGTCCGCTTCATATGCATGCTTATCGATCCGTACCGGACGTCCCGTTTCCGTTTTTCCGATTTCCACCGTTACCATCGAGGAAACAATCTTACAGCCGACTGCCTCTTCCGTGATGCCGTAGGATTCAATGACTTCCCTCTGCCCTTCTGCCGTTGCGCCGCCATGGCTTCCCATTGCCGGAACGATAAACGGCTCACAGCCCATGTCCTTCAGGCTGTCCGCAATCGAACGGATGATCAGGCTGATATTGGCGATGCCTCTGCTTCCTGCCGTGATCGCAACACGCATGCCAGGTTTAAACCGGCCTGCGATCTTTTCCTGTTTCATCTGTGCCGCAATAACTTCCGGAATCCGGTCTGTCTCAATATGCGTTCCGTCAAATTTCTGGCGGATCTGTATCATTTCCGGCAGTTCAATATTCTTCAGTAAATCCGATACAACTCCCATACAGCCCTCCTGTCTGTCGTTCATCATTCTGCCCGCAATCATCTGTTCTGTGTGTACAGAACCGGTCATTACGATGATTCAGACGATTCGATATTATGCGGTTCTGATATCAGCGTTAAATTCTTTACTATATGTATATTTTAAGAGGAAATTGATCATTCACATAAAAAGATGATCTGTCCGGTCATGCATTCAGTGAATGCCGAACCGGTCACGATCATCTTTAAATAAAACTCAGTCTTTGTAGTAGTTGATCAGGCAGCCCGCCGCAAGGATCTCGCGCTCACTCGGTTCCAGTGCGCCAAGCTTCACTTCAAACGGAAGCACACGGCCGTCCGCTTTGATAATGCATGCCTTTACCGGCTTGTCTTCCAGAAGTGACGTGCGGATATCGGAAAGATATACCCAGTCGTTCAGTTCCAGTTTCTCCGCCTCAGCAGTCACAAACGGAAGAATACCCCAGTTGATGAGATTGGAACGGTACCGCTTGGTCGCGTATTCCTTTGCGAAGTTTGCGCTTCCGCCAAGCACCCGCTGGCAGGACGCAGCCTGTTCACGCGCACTTCCGTCACCCGGCTTATGGGCATAGATGGAGGAACCGATATTGGTCTTCGCAATATTCACTTCCTGTCCGCTGTTCTTCAGCGCTTCGAGAACCTTCGCCACTTCCTCATTGACGGTTCCGTTCTTTCTTGCTTCATCGAGTTTCTTTACCGCTTTGGCATTCGGCACATATGCCGGATCCTTGCGGGACAGCGTGAATTCCGCAAGACGCAGCGGATTGGAACGGAAACTTGAGGTTTCGCCGCTTGGAATCAGTTCATCGGTTGTCGTAACCGGATCGGTGATATAGGAAATATTCTTTACCAGGAGATCATCACTGAGCACCGGCTGTTCAGGCCAGTCCTTGATGTTCGGTCCAAACCGCAGTTCATACTCCGGTTTCGCCTTGCCCCATCCGTTATAGACACGGCGCATGTAAATACTGTCGTCAAACTGCGCCTCCGGAATTACCGGATAGTCTGTCATCACTTCATCACCGGCAGTCAGGATGCCCTTGTTCAGTGCAGTCGCCGCAATGGAACGCGCATCCATCAGTGCAACACCTGCAATCTGTCCTTCGCCTGGTTTGGAGCCTTCACGGTTCGGGAAGTTGCGGGTCGTATGACGGATCGAGAACTCGCCGTTTGCGGGTGTGTCGCCTGCGCCGAAGCACGGGCCGCAGAACGCTTCCCGGAAGATCGCGCCGCTTGTCACAAGATCCGCAGCCGCTCCGTTGCGGGCAAGATCTTTATAAACCGGCATACTGTCGGGATAGATGCTGAGACGGAACTGTTCGTTGCCGCAGTCCTGATCCTTCAGGATCGCCGCAGCGCTCATGATGTTTTCATAGATGCCGCCTGAGCATCCGGCGATAACGCCCTGGTCCACATGGACGTTTCCGTCCGCGTCGACCTTGGAGACAAGATCCATTGTCACCTTTCCGTTCAGCTGATTGTTGGAGCGCTCCTGCGCTTCTTTCAGATAACGGACCGGATCTTTCTTCAGCTCTTTGATCGGCATCGCATAGCTTGGATGCATCGGCAGCGCAATCATGCATTCAACTTCAGAGAGATTCAGTTCAATGCAGGAGTCGTAATATGCGCCTTCCTGCGGTTCCAGCTTTTTATATGCCTCGGGACGCTTGTGATCCGCGAAGTATTTCTGTGTCACCTCATCCGTTTCCCAGATGGAGGACCAGCATGTCGTTTCGGTGGTCATGACATCGATGCCGTTGCGTTCATCCTGGGAAAGCGTGTGCACGCCCGGACCGGCAAATTCCATGACCTTGTTCTTTACAAAGCCGTTCTCATAGGTTGCGGCTACCAGGGCCAGCGCCACATCATGCGGACCGACACCCGGACGAAGTTTTCCGGTGAGATATACCAGAACGACCTTCGGACGTTCCATATCATAGGTGCGCTTTACGAGCTGCTTGGCAAGCTCACCGCCGCCTTCACCGATACCCATCGTGCCAAGGGCGCCATAGCGGGTATGCGAGTCACTGCCGAGGATCATTCTTCCGACACCGGTCATGCATTCGCGGTTATAGCTGTGGATGACTGCCATGCACGGCGGAACATAGATGCCGCCGTACTTGTGCGCTGCGGAGAGCGCAAACTGATGGTCATCTTCATTAATCGTTCCGCCGACCGCACACAGCGTGTTGTGGCAGTTGGTCAGAACATACGGCATCGGAAACTGTTCCATGCCGGAAGCACGGGCCGTCTGAATGATGCCGACATAGGTAATATCGTGGCTTGTCAGAGAATCATACGTAATATGCAGTACATCCGGATCGCTGTGATTGTCATGCGCATCCAGGATGCGGTATGCCATCGTTCCTTTTCTGCCCTCTTCGGCAGTGCGGTTTCCGGCAGATTCCGCAGGACATCCGTTTACATAAAAAACTCCGCTGCTGTTTAATTTCATAGGTCTGTCTCCCGATCCTCACATCTCATAAAATTCTGTGATTTACAGTTTATTATAGTGTGAAAATGCTTTCAAGCGAAAATGTAACCTTTTCAAAACTAACTTTTTCATTATAATGTTGTTCATAGTTAGTGAAACGGAGGCTTTGATTATGGCTGATTTTTTTCCGGATGTTGCCCAGCTTGCGCCGGCAGACCTACAGCTGCTGTGTGATGCATTTCACCGCAACAATACGATCGATGTGGAAATTTCGGAGCGCCTCGGCGTCAAACGGGGACTTCGTAATCCGGACGGAACCGGTGTTCTTGCCGGTCTCACCAACATCTGCGATGTTATCGGATATGACCGCAAACCGGACGGAACGATTCAGCCGATCGACGGCAAACTGATTTACCGCGGCATTGATATTGAACGGATCGTTGATGAAGCGATCAAACAGGACCGCTTCATGTTCGAGGAAGTTGCCTGGCTTCTGATGTTCGGCGATCTTCCGTCAAAAGATGATCTGACCCGATTTCATGAGATCATTGACGGTCACCGGGAACTCCCGCCGGGATTTCCGGAGACCATGATCATGAATGCGCCGAGTCCGAACATCATGAACAAGATGGCCCGTTCGGTTCTTTCCATGTACAGTTATGACGATGATGCGGAAGACACCTCGCTTGAAAGTACGATCCGCCAGTCCATCAACCTGATTGCGGAACTGCCGACGATGATGATCTATTCCTATATCGCAAAGATTCATGTATATGACCACGGCACGCTGTACTTTCACTACCCGCTCAAGGGACTCAGCACCGCGGAACATGTGCTTTCCATTTACCGCCAGGATCAGCACTATACCCACGAAGAGGCAAAGCTTCTTGACCTCTGTATGGTGGTCCATGCCGACCACGGCGGAGGTAACTGTTCCACCTTTGCGGACCGCGTTCTCTCTTCTGCCGGAACCGACACCTACAGCGCCATTGCGGCAGCCATCGGCTGTCTGAAAGGTCCCAAGCACGGCGGCGCCAACCTCAAGGTCATGAAGCAGCTTGACTTCATTCTGAATACCGTTAAGAATCCGGATGATGAGGAGGAGGTTCTCGCCCTGCTGGAAAAGATCCTGCGTAAGGAAGCCGGCGACGGAAGCGGACTCATCTACGGTATCGGCCATGCGGTCTATACCATCAGTGATCCGCGTGCCCAGCTTCTTAAAAAGCATTCCAAAGCGCTCGCCTATGAGAAAGGCTTTGCGAAGGAATGGAATATGCTCGTCATGATTGAAAAACTCGCCCCGATTGCCTTCCGCAATGTCAAAGGCGAAACCAAACAGGTATGCGCAAATTTTGACCTTTACTCCGGTCTTGTCTATCGGATGCTGGGAATCGCCGAGGAACTCTTTACCCCGATGTTTGCGATTGCCCGCTGCCCGGGCTGGTGCGCACACCGCATGGAAGAACTGGAATTTGCCAACCGCATCATCCGTCCGGCGTATAAATATGTCGGCAGTTCACAGGAGTATATTCCGCTTGAAGAGCGCTGATCACAGAGAATTTGTGCTAGAATAGGCTTACGTTGATCGGATGCGGACATACGCAGAAGATACAGTGTCTTATAAGAGAGGCGGATCAGGTGA
>JAFOLE010000306.1 GCA_017419465.1 Solobacterium sp.
GCATGCATGATGTTTTGGCAAAAGAAAAGCAGAGAACGCTGCCAATTTGGGTTTACGGAGTCGATCTCTGCTCGTTTATTCTATCATGACGTCTTCGTCATTGCCATCGTTTAGACTGTTTGACTTTGTCAACAGACTGAGAGACAGCGGCACCGCGCTGTCTCTGTTTCGGAGTATTGGGACTTTATCTTATACCATATCCAGTCCGACCGGGTGCTTTGGCGCCGGGAATGCCTGTTCGAGTGAGGCAATCTCCTGCGGGGAGAGCACAAGATCGGCGGCTTCCCGGTTGGCCTGAACGTGGGCTGCCGTGCCGGCTTTGGGAATCGCAAAGACAGTTCCGCTGCGCAGGACAAATGCCAGAAGGACCTGAAATACACTGACCTGATGATCCTCCGCAATCTGTTTCAGAACCGGATTCTTCGTCATGCCGGACCGGAGGGTGCCGCCCTGTCCGAGCGGACAGTAGGCCATTAACGGCGTGTCATGTTCCTTCAGCCAGGGCTGAAGCTCCAGCTCGGTTCCCCGGCTTCCAAGGTGATAGAGCACCTGATCGATCTGACAGCGGTCACCGTGTTTTACCCCATACAGCTCTTCCATGTCGTCAGTATCGAAATTGGAGACGCCCCAGCGGCGGATCATGCCGTTGCGTACCAGTTCCTCCATGCATGACACGGTTTCTGCAAGCGGAACACTGCCGCGCCAGTGGAGAAGATACAGGTCAAGATACGATGTCCCAAGCCGCTTCAGGGACTGTTCACAGCTGTCAAAGATGTGTGCCCGTCCCGCATTCCAGGGATAGACCTTGGATACAAGAAAGAGCTTCTCCCGTTCATACGGCGCAATCGCTTCCCCGACCAGTTCTTCGGATGCGCCTTCGCCGTACATCTCTGCGGTATCGATCAGGGTCATGTCATGTTCGATGCCCCAGCGCAGTGCCTCGATTTCCGAAGCACGTTTTGAATCATGTTCGCCGACAAACCATGTGCCCTGTCCGACACACGGCAGGGCGGTTCCATCTTTCAATAATATCTGTTTCACTGCCGAACCTCCGTATTTCTGTTCTGCGGTATGCATGCAGTTTCGCATGCGCGGCGTCTGTCAGTCATTCATTCCCGTGCCGTGGATACCCCATCCATAGCATGCCGCAATGAAGGCTTTGATGTCCATCGAGTCGGACAGGGCGGCCTGCACGATCGCAAACTGATCATCGACTTCATTCTTTGCGTCGGTGTTGATGATGACCCGGCTCTTCTTTGCGTACGGGATGCCGCGTTTAATCATGGTAATACCCTTTCTCCTGGCATATGCAGGAGCTCAATCTGTCAGATCTCGATGCTGGTACGCGGAATCTGCACAAGCAGGCTGATGTCATGCGCCTCGCAGTACTTCGCAAGTTTGAAGAATGCCACTTCGGTATGTTCCACAAACGGAATCATGCCGGTTGCCGGCTGATCGAGCCGGGAGAAGAAATTATCCCAGTGCAGGGGAATGACAAGCTTCGGCTGTACCTTGGCAACGGTCTCCTCAAAGAACTGTTTCTCCGTTGTTTCATCTGCCTTGGCAAGACCTGCCGTGCCGAGAAACAGCACGTCACAGTGATATCCGTCATACTGGCCTTCGATATAGTTGAAGCTCGGGCGGATGATATAGGTCTTATCCCCGTGTTCCACGATGAAGTCATACGAGCCGCCTTCCTTGTAGTCCCGCAGCTTTGCGGGCTGCACGAGCGGTGCGGTGATCGGTTCACCGAGGTCGTTGTTCAGGATGGTCGGCTTGGAATGCAGGGAGTTGATGACCTTTACTTTGAATGCGCCGACGGTATAGGTCTCCTCCGCCTTGAATTCCACGCGCTGTTCCGCCGGGACATTTCCGCCGATTGCGACATTCATCGCGGACGAAGAGCCGTAAATGACGGCGCCGGTCTTGTTTGCGACATACGGCGCATCCATGACATGGTCATGATGGGTATGCGAAATAAACATGGCTTTGAGCCGGTCCATCGGGTGGAGACGCAGAAGCTCATCTGCCAGTGCGGTATCCGTCCCTTCACTGCCGCTGATGTATTTTACAAGCGACGGCCGTGTGAAGTGACAGTCAAAGAGAACCTGATCGGTTCCGTCATCGAAAAGCAATGTGGTGGTACCGAAGAATGTAACTTTCATATATCTGTTTAATCCCCTCTGCTATTCAGTATAAGACATCATCGTGAAAACGAAGAACCAACCCGGATAGCCGGACAGAAAAAGACCGGCAGAATCTGCCGGTCCGTTTATAGATGATCGAAATGGACTCAGATGATGCGGGCGGCGTGATAGCCTTCCTCGGTGGAGTTCATGATCTTGCGGGAACCGTTGGTATCACCGGCTGTCAGAACCCGGATGCCCGGCGCAATCCTCCGCAGCTCATTGGCGAGCGTATGGTTCGGAGTGAGGCCGAGCGCAAGCACCACAGCATCTCCCTTAAACACTTTTTCATTGCCTTCCGTATCACAGGTGACAACTTCACCCGGACGCAGTTCCTTAATGGTGCGGTTTGTCTCAATGCCGACCTTTGTTTCCGCAAGCCGTGCATTCAGAACCCACTTCGCGTAGATCGGCATATTCGGCGCATGTTCGGGCAGCTGGTCGATCATGGTGACTTTTTTGCCTTTTTCCGCAAGGACAAGCGCCGCTTCACAGCCGACAAGGCCGGCTCCGCAGACGAGGATCTCATTTCCTTCCGGAATGTTTCCGTCAACGACAGAAATCGGGTCGATCACACCGGCGGTATCAATACCCTTGATCGGCGGGCAGGAGACATGAGAGCCTTCTGCGACGATGACCGCATCATAGCCGATTGCCGCAAGCTCTTCCGCGGTTGCGGTGTGGTTTGTGATGATCTTGGCACCGCAGTTCTTCACGGCACGCTTGATGTACTGCGCATAGTTGCGGAAGTCCTGCTTGAAGTCCGGATTGCCGATATGGTTCAGCTCACCGCCGATTTCCGCTTCCTTTTCATACAGGGTAACATCGAGACCGCGCTTGCGTGCGGTCAGCGCCGCCTGCATGCCTGCAGGGCCGGAGCCGACGATCGCAACACGCTTCGGAGTCTCTGCCGGATAGACCTGGCCGAAAAGTTCGGTTTCTCTTCCGGCTTCCGGATTGACCTGGCAGGAGATCTGGCAGTTTGCCTCTACCTTGCCGAGGCATTCGTTACAGCGGAGGCAGCGGCGGATATCTTCCGGCTTGCCGGCGTAGATCTTGTTCGGCCAGTCGGGATCGGCAATCGTCTGACGGCCGATGCAGATGAAGTCCGCTTCTCCGGCTTCGAGGATCTCTTCACCCATTTCCGGGGAAATGGAACCGACGGCGTCAACCGGGATGCTTACGCTCTTTTTGATTGCGGCCGCAAGATGTTTCAGACTTCCGCGCGGGGTAAAGTAGGGCTGTACCCATACAGAGGTTCCGACACCAAGGTGCAGATCAAGACCTTCCGGGTCCTTTTTGCCGGCAAGCACATCGCCGTAGTCGGCAGCTCTGGAGTCCCAGGTTCCGGCGGATACGTTGATGGCGTCCGCACCAGCTTCTTCCGCCATCTTTGCGAAGGCGCATGCCTCTTCCACGGTGATGCCGTTAGGCACATATTCGGCGGCGGAGAGACGGATAATGACCGGATAATCCTTTCCGCAGAGCTCCTTGGTCTTGCGGATGATCTCAAGTGCGAACTTTGCACGGTTTTCGAGGGATCCGCCGAACTCATCATCTCTGCGGTTGGTATAGCCGGAGAGGAACTGCAGCGGCATGTAGCCGTGGGCGCAGTGGATCTCGACCGCATCGAATCCGCATTTCTTTCCGCGGAGAGCTGCTTCAGCGTATTTGGTTGTCAGCTCATGGATCTCATCGATTTCCATCGGGCGCGGAGTATCCTCCGGACGCTGGAAGTTGCCGACGGAAGACGGGGTCTTCGGACGGACGCCGGTAATTCTTGCGGAGGCATAACAGCCGCCGTGCGCGAGCTGCAGGCATGCCTTTGCGCCGCCTGCGTGAATGGCGTGGGGCAGACGGCTCATCGAGTTCATGTATTTGTCAGAGTCGAGCACAAGCTCACCGGTGATAACACGTCCTTCGGCTTCCGGTGCGACGACTTCTGTTACGATCATTCCGACACCGCCTTCCGCTCTGCGCAGGCAGTATGCCACAAAGGCGTCAGATACGGTGCAGTCGGAGTTGTTGAGGTTGGTTCCCATCGCAGGCATGATAATGCGGTTGCGAAGCTCCATGGTTCCGATCTTGCCAGGTTCCAGGAGATGGCTGTAACTCTCTTTGAATTCCATAATTATGTGTTTCCTTTCGCAGGACTGAGACAGTCCCTCTTACTTATATTATCGGGTTTCTCTGCGTTTAAAACCATGCACGGATTTTGTTTCATGCAAAGTTTCTGCGTACACTGTTGTGGATGCTGCTGCCAAAAAGGATTACAGTTCACGCTATAATACGGATACAGTTACAGAAAGGAATCGCAACCCATGGCATACGAAGAACTGATAATCGATCAGAAGATCATTGATCCTGAAATGGAACAGGAGGAACAGCGCCAGGCAAAGCTGATCTTTGACCTGAACCACACATTCTCCGGAAGTCAAGAATACGCAGACATCATGAATGAACTGTTCAGCGGCCGGATCAAAGATGGCAGTAAGGTGCTTGCGCCGGTATACGGAAGATACATGCATAAAATAGAGATCGGGAAGAATGTCCTGATCAACGGCGGCTTTACCGCAATGGCATTCGGCGGAATCACGATCGAAGATGATGTGGTCATCGCACCGAATGTACAGCTGCTTACCGACAATCATGATCCGTATGACCGGACGATCCTGATATGCAAACCGATCGTCATTAAGAAAGGCGCCTGGATCGGCGCCGGGGCATCGGTCCTGCCGGGTGTGACCGTCGGACGTTATGCGATCGTCGGAACATCTGCCGTCGTCACGAAGGATGTGCCGGATTATGCGGTTGTCGCGGGAGTTCCCGCAAAGGTGCTGAAGATCCTGGACGGGGAACGGTTTGAGTCGGAAGGACAGTAAACATATGCGTGACAGGGCATCATCGGGGCTCTGTCTTTTCTTTGTTGAATCAGCACGGCAGCCCTGCGGTTTGTCTCATACGAAGACCTGGATGCGGAAGAATGCGGTGAATACCGCGCACTGTCTGAATGAACCAAATGAAAACACCTCTGACCGGCTGCGCATCGGTTACAGGCAGCGATAAGGGACAGAGATGTTTTATTTAACGTTGCAGAATCCCTGTATCTGATACACGCAGGGCTACATGACGTTTACCGGATCTTCCATCTCAGTTCAGGATCTGCTTCGCCGGTAAAGGAAAGAACCGTACCGTGCAGTTCAAATGATGCCGGATGCCCGTTTACCTCGAGGTTCTGTACAGAAAACGGATGACGGCAGAGATCGATTGCGACGGTGACAGGTCCGGATCTTACCGGCCGGTAATGTCCGCGGATTTCGGTTTCGGTCTGCGCATAACCGAGCAGCGGGGATTCGATCCGGTACTGTTCCTTCGGCAGGGAAGGGGTCAGGGAAATGCCGGCTCCGGTATAGTTCGGGCACAGGAAGTGAACTGCGGTATACAGCGGCCATGCATGCGGATGCAGGCACTGGATGGGCCATTTTACGGCATCGGCGATCTCATAATCATCCGGTGTGCCGTCAAGATAATGCTGAAGATTTTCGCGTGCGGAAGCACTGACCCGTGTTGTGCCCGGGTATTCTCCAAGAATGGAAGTATACTGATCATCTGCACTCCAGATGCCTGTCCAGATATCCGGATATACTTCGGCGTGTCTTGCCATGCTCATTTTCAGAAACTGCTCATAGGCAAGATCCGGGTCATAGCGGGTCAGTCCGATCATCAGCGGTCCGTTCAGCGCCCACCAGATCCAGCCGTCATTTTCTTCTCCGTCATAATCCGGAGCTTTCCGTTGTTTCATGGCACCGATCGGTGAAGGATCCATAACGAGTTCCTTCATGTTTCGGATCAGCGCTTCTGCATGTTCCGGGGTCAGTGCATCATTTATCAGTGGCCAGCAGTTTCCTTCCATGAAGAACTCTTCCTGATCACCGACAAATCCGTGGTGGTCATTTACCCAGATGCGCGGCACCCATTTGCCGTTGAAGACATGATTGACCGCTTCTTTCAGACTGCCGGAAAACGCACATACTTCTTCTGCCGTCGGATCGCCGATCTGCCCCAGCATGTCCGCAAACAGATCCAGGCATACGGATGCCAGTCCGGAGGTATAAAGGCTTTCACCGATGGAGGGGGCGGTCCGTGCATCCTCCGGGGATACCGGGCGTGCCTTCCGGTGCTTCAGAACACGGGACCAGTCCGTCCAGAGCAGGCGGATCAGTCCGTGTTTTCCGACACCGATATTGTTCCGGACATACCGATAAAGCGACTTGCAGAGATCCAGTACGGTATGCGGTTCCGTATTGTTAAGGGAAGTGCAGCCGGTTTTCCGTTCCGAAAGATAGTCAAAGTCTTTCACTGCGAGGACATATTCGCATACTGCCCACAGCACCCACAGTTCCAGGTCGTCAAACCGCTGCTCCATAGGCGGCCTGCGGTCTGCCCGGCTTTCTCCGGGATCCGTTCCGGTTCCTGCTTCGGTGATATAGGAAGCGGGTTCTCTGTTTTCTGACCGGGGATCCTGCATCAGGACACCGTGTCCGGTAAGACCGGTGAAGATATAGCCGTCCCGGTCAACCATACGGAGCAGAAAATCATTGATTTCCTTTGCCTTTGCAGGGTCGGTATAAATGAACGGAAGAAGATGCGCCGCAATATCACGGACGAAAATATTGAACCCGTGAAGATACTGATAATTGCATCCCTGATTCAGCATGTGCGTATGCACCGCGTCATCATATGTCATGGAACTGCGCAGAAAATAACCGTGCCAGATCAGTTCGCGCTTCAGCGTTTTTTCCGCATCGCTTCCGTCCGTCTCAAAAAGAATCTGTTTTTCCTTCCATTTCATCATGGTCCGCGCAGGCTCATCGGACGCACAGGCGCTGTATTTTTTGACCATGGAATCCATGGAAACGCCTTCCGGTTCATAACCGGTAAGAAACACCAGTTCTTTTGACTCACCCGGGGAAAGTGAAAACGCTGTGCAGAGGATCAATGCGTTCTCTTCCTCATTGTTTTCCGCCTGGCCGCCGCTGCCGGCATAATCACAGAACGCGGAATCCGCAAACAGGCGGTGCGGGCTGAAACTGACGGAACAGGTTTCTTCCTGGTTGAGCAGAAAGGAATACAGGGCAGGCGGATCAAGATCTTCATAAGACACGCCCGGCTCGATTTCCGGTCTGATTGCCTGATTCACTTCCTGAATGGAAGCGATGTTCCGCTCTTTATCCGCTTCCGGATACTGCCAGCCGGCAAAGCGGTGCTTCACACCTGCGCCGTGTTCATAAGCCGTGAAGACCCGCTCAAAATTCCGTGCAAATTCACGCCGGAAATAATAAGGGTAATCAGGACGCACATCATGGGCAGACTGATACTGAACCGGACGGGAAGAAAACTGATAGATCTCGCTGCCCCAGTAGGAATACCATTTCAGCTGTTTCACTTCGTCTGTATGGTTTGTGACCGTGACCCGGGTAAGAAACACCGGGTCATCTCCGTATGGCGCAAATGTAATCTCCTTTACGGAAAAGGAATCATTGCCTGTTTCCTTAAGGAAGTATCCCATACCGAACACGCGGCGGAACCCGGTCTGCCCGTGATAAAACGTGGAAAGGCAGTCTTTGCCGTCGAAAAGAAATCCGAATCCGCCGGCATATTGGTTTCGTTCCGGTACATAATCGTTCAGCAATTTCGGAGCGCCTTCATCCTGGCGTATCCGGATATATCCGAAATTCGATGTCAGACCGATGATCCGGTCATTCCCGATCTGGCTCCAGTGACTGCGGTAATCGCCCCAGATGGAGTCTTTGTTTACAAACGGCATCTTCTCTTCCAGATGGTACTGATCGCAGGTGTATTCATACGCCGGCAGTCCCCACTCATCTGTGATCCAGCTGCCAAAACTGCCGGATCCGTAATTATTTTCAGGCATAGCGATATCCTCTTTTCATTCAGTTTAGCATGTATGAAAAGTGCCTGAAAGCGGGATTACCTGAGCGTCTGCGCCAGGGTTTTGGACAGTTAAAAAACATACGTTAAATGTATCTCTGAATACAGACCGGAATCCGTATTGCGGTCCTTGACATTCGTGCAATTATTCAAAGATAATATAGTCACTCATTATGTGTCATAGAACACAAAATGCCCATTATTCACAATCATTTTCATATCTGAACGGGAAAGGAGAACAAAATGCCATTCAGAGACGATTTTCTTTGGGGAGGGGCGACAGCCGCAAACCAGTATGAAGGCGCCTGGGACACTGATGGGAAAGGTGCGTCCGTACCGGACCACTGCACCAACGGCTCTCATAAGACCCCGAAACGGGTAACGCCGGAATTTGAGGAGGGAACCCTCTATCCTTCCAGAGAAGCGACCGACTTCTACCATCATTACAAAGAGGACATTGCCCTTGCGGCGGAGATGGGATTCCGGGTATTCCGGATGTCCATCAACTGGACGAGAATCTTCCCGACCGGCATGGAAGAAGAGCCGAACGAAGCGGGTCTTGCGTTCTATGACAACGTGTTCGATGAACTGAAAAAATACAATATCGAACCGCTTGTCACGATCTCCCATTATGAACTACCGTATGCGCTGGTTGAAAAGTACAACGGCTGGTACGGCAGAGAGCTCGTAGAGTTCTATGTCCGCTACTGCCGTGCCATCTTTGAGCGCTATAAGGACAAGGTGAAGTACTGGCTGACATTCAACGAGATCAATGCCGGA
>JAFOLE010000307.1 GCA_017419465.1 Solobacterium sp.
AA
Source organism: Solobacterium sp. (assembly GCA_017419465.1). Classification (GTDB taxonomy): domain Bacteria; phylum Bacillota_I; class Bacilli_A; order Erysipelotrichales; family Erysipelotrichaceae; genus Bulleidia. The sequence goes on from JAFOLE010000307.1 coordinate 3, forward strand.
GTGGTCATTGGTAATCGTTCCTTTGTTTGTTTGAGCACTTACACTGTAACGATTTATCAGTGACTTTTATATTCTTGACTTATAGAACTTGACTTCTATATTGCTATATTGAACGACCCATCAATTGGGCAGAAGGATCGGGAAAATCTGCCATTTCTATCTCCACTGCATTAAATGCCGAGGGTTATCTAACAAGCTACGGTAAGCAGTTCAATAAAAACTCGATCCGGAAGATCATCAAAAACGAGCGTTATGCCGGTGTCTATATTTACAAGGGTGAAAAGTATCCGGGAGAGATCCCTGCCATTGTCAGCCGTGATACCTGGGATAAGGCTCAGCTCCGTCTTAAAGAGCATCATCACTCCCCTCGGCTGCGCTGTGAGTCCGGTTATCTTCTCGCCGGTAAAGTGTTCTGCGGTGAGTGCGGTTCAGCCATGCCGGGAGACTCCGGTAAATCAAAAACCGGCAGAATATACTACTGGTACACCTGCCGAAATAAGAAGTTCTATAACTCCTGTGATAATCCGCGTGCTAATAAACACGAGCTCGAAGACAGTGTAATAAACGCTCTCCTAGACTGGATGAAAGACGAGGACAATATTCAACACGCTGTAAATGATGTGCTCGCTTATCAAGAAGAAGCACTCCGAAATAATACAGTGCTGCACTCGTTAAAGCTTCAGCTACAGGACTCCGAGAAGCGCTTGAATAATCTCCTGCGCGCTGTGGAAATGGGAGTGATCACAGAGACTACAAATAAACGAATCGTAGAGCTCGAAGAAACAATACGGCATATTAACTCCAGTATTGATAAAGAGTCATTATGCACTCCCAGTCTCACCGCCGATCAGATCTATTTCCTGTTTGATAAGATGCGCACTGCCGATCCGGAAAATAACGAAGTACGGCAGCGGCTCGTCAATACACTCTTACGGAAAGCATATGTATATAAAGACGGTACTGTAGTGCTCATCTTGAATACCGGCAGTGACAGTAACGGAGACAAGCTGACACTGGATAATATCAATAATCTGTTTGGACTCGATCATGCAGAAAACGGTATGAAATCAAGTGTATCCGGAGTTCTACTTCCGCGCATTCAACCCAGCTTAAAGGTATCTTCGTTCGGAAGATGCCTTTTTTCTTACTTCAAAATAAAACACTTCAGCATCTGCTGAAGTGCTTCATATTCAGTCCATTGTTTCAGGCGCCGCATTTTCCTCAGACTCACGGATGTTGTCGTCCTGCGGACCGTAATACTTGAAGACAACCATTGTTGTGTCATCAAACGGCGGTTCATCGCGGCGGAATTCATCAATGATGCTGCGGACAGAATCATTGATTTCCTTCGGCGTGCCGTCCGGTTTCACATTGAGCGCATCAATTGCACGGTCGATGCCGAAACTTTCGCTTTCCGGATTGATCGCATCCGTCACACCGTCCGTATATACAAACAGCGTATCGCCCGGATCAAGGGTAAATTCCCCATGCCTGAATTTCGTCTTTGACATCGCCGCAACCGGCATTCCGTGAATGTCTTTATAGATCTCAAATTTGCCGTCTTTATGACGGATCGCAGGATATTCATGACCGGCATTGACATAATCCACATGACCGGTGGAAATGGTCAGAACTGCCAGCCATACGGTGACAAACATATCCGCTTCATTGGATTCAATCAGACGCTTATTTACGGATGTCAGAACAGCAGATACATCCCCATCCCGGATCAGTGTTTCGTTCTGAATCAGCGTCTTGGCAATGACCATGAAGAGCGCTGCCGAAATACCCTTGCCGGAAACGTCCGCAATGACAAGCGCAAGATGATCATCATCAATCAGGAAGTAATCATAGAAGTCACCGCCGACTTCAAGCGCCGGTGTCATGGAAGCGTAGATATCGAATTCATTGCGCTCCGGGAATGCCGGGAAGGTACGGGGCAGGATTCCCTCCTGAATGCGGGTCGCAATCGCAAGCTCGTTATTCAGCCGTTCCTGTTCCCCTTTCAGTTTTTCCTGTTCCGCAGTAACCACACGGATACGGTCCATCGTCATATGGATATCGCTTTCCATATTGACCATGGTTCCCCAGAGGTCCTGAATTTCATCATTTGTATTCAGATGCAGGTTATTGAATACCGTTGTCGCGGAAGAGTTATTGACCTTATCCTGTGCCGTATACTCCTTGGCTGCCCCTGCGAGCATATTGATCGGGGTGATCAGCCTGCGCCGCAGTAAGGAACTGAGACGATATGCGCCGTAAATGACGATCAGAAGTACTGTCGGAATAAACACCCGGAGGAACTGGAACATCTTGTCAAAGAAATCGTTGATATTGATATCGACAACACCATAGCCAAGCCAGTTGCCTTCTTCGTCAAGAATATCGACGTAGTTGGTAGCCGTCCATCCGGAAACCGACCCATACGTAATGAACATGCGCCAGTTTGAATCATGAATCTTCTTCATGGATTCAAGCGTCTCGGTCTCCGCATCCTTGACCGACAGCCACTGTCCGGGCAGATACGCATTTTCATTGGTATCGCCGTCAATGACATAGACGGTCCGTCCGTTTTGCTCATCCACGAAAACAAGCGCCACGTTGCCGAGATTATTTTCCTCCCGGCAGGATGTCATGATGAACCGCGCATTCAGGAATGTCTGGTCCACAAGCGGAATCAGATATTGTTTATATTCATCGGAAAACCGCTGGGAGCGGATCTCTTCCGGTACGGAATAATAAACATCTTCTGTCTTCTGATAGATTTCATCCAGGTATTCTGCGCCGATCAGCCGGATCGCATAGCCGACATCCTCGTTCGACTCACGCTTGTAGTTCTGCATGAGGGAATAGGCATAGATGATGAATTCCAGACAGGACATGAGAAAAATCAGCATTGCGGCCGCAAAAAAAACGTTCCAGAATGCTACTTTTTCAAGTGATTGCTTTTTTTCAGGCCTGGCTGTGCTCATGATGTCTGCTTACTTTCCGTTCTCCTTAAGAAATACGCTGTTGTTTCCTGCGACATTCTTCGCAAAATGAAACAGATCGCCAAGATGCGAAAGCTGAAGAAGCTTTGCGTCCTGCGGTGAGCCGACACCGCCTTCAATCTTATCCATTACTTCATCATCAAGTTTCAGATCATTCAGTTTTTCAATCATTTCGTTACCTCAGATATATGCTTGTCTGATTCTTCGTTTATTTGTCGCACTTAAATAGCCACAGTTCTCTGGCTATTAAAATTATATATATAAGCTCCGCAAAATTCCATATACGGATACCTTATAAGATGCGCTTTATGATAGTTCAGAATCCGCCGATTGAGAACTCCCCCTATTTGGGATAGAATTAAATACGCTAATTTTAAGTAGTTATAAAGGAGAACAGATGAGCATTCGAACAAGATTTGCGCCGAGTCCGACCGGCTATATGCATATCGGAAATCTGCGGACAGCCCTCTGGGCATATCTGATTGCAAAGAAAGATCCGGAAGGTGTATTTATCCTCCGCATTGAAGACACCGATCAGGGACGCCTTGTGGAAGGCGCAACCGATATTATTTACAACACGATGCGTGAGTGCGGTCTCAAGCATGATGAAGGACCGGATATCGGCGGCCCGGTTGGACCGTATGTTCAGAGCGAACGTGTTCGTTCCGGACTGTATATGGAATATGCAAAAAAGCTGATTGATCTAGGCGGTGCACATTACTGCTTCTGTGATGAGGAAACCATCGCAAAGGCAAAAGCAGCCCACACCGGAAACGGCGAGAGCTTCAAATACGATGATCCGTGCAAATATATCTCCAAGGAAGACGCGGAGAAACGGATTGCGGCCGGTGAGCCGTTTGTCATCCGGCAGACCATTCCTGCCGAAGGCACCACTTCTTTTGATGATGAAGTATTCGGACATATTGAAGTCGATAACAGCATTCTCGACGAGCAGGTTCTGATCAAGAGCGACGGATTCCCTACCTATAACTTCGCGAATGTCATTGATGACCATCTGATGGGAATCACGGATGTCGTACGCGGTATGGAATATCTTTCCTCTACCCCGAAGTACAATCTGATCTATGACGCATTCGGCTGGGACAAGCCCCGCTACATTCACTGCCCGCCTGTCATGAAGGATGAGCACAGCAAGCTCTCAAAACGGAACGGCGATGCATCGTTCCAGGATCTTATGGCAAAAGGATATCTTCCGGAAGCCGTTCTCAACTATATCGCCATGCTGGGATGGAGCCCGGAAACCAATCAGGAAATCTATACGCTGGATGAACTCGTAAAGGCATTCAACGTGAAGCACATCGGTCAGAACGGCGCAATCTTTGACCCCGTAAAACTGACCAGTGTAAACGGCTTATGGCTGCGCGGCATGGATCTCGATTCCTATGTCAAGCTGACCGAGCCGTATATCCGTCAGGCAGTAAAAGGAAACTTTGATATCAAGAAGATCGCAGCCGGCGTTCAGCAGCGTGCCAATACGCTCTGTGAGATCCCGCCGATGCTGGATTTCTATGACACCTTCCCCGCTTATTCCAACGATCTGTATCTGAACAAGAAGATGAAGACAAACCCGGATGTAGCGAAGGAAACACTCCCTGCATGCCGTGCGGTTCTTGCGGAGATTACCGACTGGACACACGACACCCTTCATGAGCGTCTGATGGAGCTTCCGGCAAAACTTGAGAAGAAAAACGGTCAGGTTCTGTTCCCGCTTCGTGTCGCGATCAGCGGAAAGCCTTCCACACCGGGCGGTGCGATTGAAATCGCAGAAATTCTCGGCAAGGAAGAGACCCTGCGCAGACTCGACCTTTCCATTGCTCAGCTGGAGAACGAATGATTGACCGGCGTGTCATCACGGACGTTGAGCTGAACCGCTTTGTCAGCGGCAGCCATTATGTCCATTACATGAAAACCGCCGCCTGGGGTGCATTCAAGGCCAAGACAGAAAACAGTACCTATCACTGTCTCGGTTTCTTTGAGGACGACATTCTGAAGGCGACCGCGATGGTGATCGAGCATTCCTTTCTCGGACATCGGTATCTCTATGTTCCGAAAGGCCCCTGTCTTGATTATGAAGATGATCAGCTGAGGGAAGATGTGATCCGTTCACTTGAGGAATATGCCCGGAACCGCCGTGTGCAGTTTCTGCGGATCGATCCGGATGTCATCCGGGTAAGCCGTGACATCAACGGAAATCAGATTGACGGAATTGATCACGAATACATTACCGAAGATCTGAAACGGCTCGGATTCGTTCACCGCGGATACAATTACGCCTACGACGGCAGCTGGACAAACCGGTATACGCTGATTATCGATATCGATAAACCGGAAGAGGAAATTCATGCCGGCTTTTCCAAGCAGCGAAGAACCAGCCTCAACCGCCATCAGATTTCGGGCGTGAGCACCGCCATCGGTTCTTCTGCGGATATCCCTTATCTGATGAAGTTTGAAGCGATGCTCAGTGAAATGGATGGATTCAAACCGCATTCCGAATCGTTCTTCCAGAATCTGCTTGCGTCATTTGAAGGTCATGTACGGCTGTATGTAACCTCCATTGATCTGAACACCATGATCGAAGGAATTACCGCAGAACTGAATTCCAAGAAATACCGGAAGGATCCTGAGGCAAAAGCAGCCAAGGAAAAGGACCTCGTACATGCGGGCGAACTCATGAAGCAGTACGGTTCTTCACTTCCGATTGCCTGCGGTATCTTCCTGTATTACGGCGATATGAGCTGGGATCTGTACACCTACAACCACAAAGCGTTCAATTTCATCAAACCGGTCGATAATCTGCATGCATTCGCAATCGCAGACCTCAGATCGCTTGGTGTAAAACGCTATGATATGTGCGGCTTTTCCGGCGTCACCACGAAAGATGATCCGGAATACGGTCTGTATTCCTATAAGCGTTCCTTCGGACCGGAATTCATTGAACAGATCGGTGAATTCGACTATGTGCTGAATGAACGTGCCTACCGCCGCTTCCGCAAGGAGAAATCCCTGGAAGTCCGTGCCCGCCATAAACTCTGGCGCATGCGCTACAAAAAAGATCAGACAAAATGAAAACCACCGAACGGTGGTTTTTGTTTATGCGGATTTCCGATGACTGCGCAGCTTTGCGGCAGCTTTCAGAAGATGCGGATAGACTTTGCTGAAGAGCGCGTAAACAAACGGATCAAGAATGATATTGAATTCTCCGATCATCTCTTCGACATCGACCGGCCACGCGCTCTTGAACTGTGTCAGCCCGTCATCCAGTGTGCCTTCGACGCCGCCGAAACTGCAGTAAGGAATTCCGAGTTCTGCACAGCGCTGAATGCATTTTGCATACAGCCAGTAATTTGCCCGTACACGCATGTAATTCGTATTGTTTCCCATATAGAAGAACTCCATACGTTTATCGTTATAGCAGACCATTTTTCCGCAGAGCGCCACTTCACTGACACCTTCCGCTTCCCGGGACTCTCTTACACGTTTCAGTTCGGCATTATCATTTTCAATCTGTTTGGTAAGCCGGGCAGTTTCCTTCTTGGAAGAAGCCTGTTCCAGCTGCTTTTCCGCATCGGCAAGATCCTGTTTGAGACGTGCTTCTTCATGATCGAAATTGAGTTTGGCGACCATGATCATGCAGTGATCTCCGTATACCTCTGCCATATGGCGGAAATAGGACTCATTCCGCAGTGCGATCCCCTGCCGCGTTTCCGTAAAATGCAGCGCGGTTCTGAGATCAGGAATGTACTGTGGCCCTTCAAACAGTTCCGCCCCCCGCTTCTCCGCTGTGCGGATCGATTGTCTTGTGTTCTTGATCAGCCGATCCTGCCAGTTTTCATCCACTGACATGATGATATTGAAACGAGGCTGGGTGGAATCTTCAATGCGCGTCGTGAAACCGCGGTGCTCGGCACCGTACTCCTTCAGAAGCGAGATCACGTCCTCATTCATTGCCGGATGCGGCTGGTCTTTCTCATGAATGTCGTATTTGCGGTACAGCACATACGGGTCAAACCGGATCACCATCGCGTGATACGTTTTCGCAAGTGCCTTCAGCTCATCCAGCATGAAGATCACCAGCTGCCGGTTATGCCAGTCCATGACCGGTCCGCGCGGTATATAGAACATTGTCTTTCCGGCAATTACCGGACGGATAAGCACCAGAGCGGATGCGACAATCTTACCGTCTTCGGTAACGCTGGTTCGAATGGATTTCCATGTATCTTCTTTGATCCGTGCCCATTCACTGCACTGAAACAGTGTATTCTGATCACTGTTGATCACAAACTCGTTCAGTGCATCCGGATCGGTTTCTGTATGAAAGATATAACTCATTTTCCCTCCGCACAGTCTGTGGCTGTGCCGTTCTTATCGGATTCGGTGATTCCGCAGTCCTCTAAAACATGCAGAATCAGATCTGCGGTATGATCCGCCGCAAGCAGTTTATAGGTATGACGTGCAAGCCCAAGCGGCAGGACAAACTGTTCTGACACAATCGAATCCAGAAAGGATACTGCCGCATAGATTTCTCCAGGGATACTGTCGGAATT
>JAFOLE010000045.1 GCA_017419465.1 Solobacterium sp.
CATCACCATCATCATCACCATGGGGAACATGATGCGGATGAAGTGTTCGATTCCATCGGTATCGAAACCATCAACAAATACTCCGAAGAAGAGATCCGCAAAGCGCTCTCCGGTCTTGGAGAAAACATTATCCGTGCCAAGGGAATCGTTCCGGATCATGACGGCAAGTGGCTGTTCTTCGACTATGTTCCGGGCGACATCGACATCCGGGAAGGCAAGCCTGCCTATACCGGTCTCATCACCGTCATCGGCGAGAAGGTTGATATCCCGCTGATGAAGGAACTGTTCGGAGTTCACTGATGCCAAGTCCGGTATATCTGTTCACCGGCTTTCTGGACAGCGGAAAGACCACGCTGATCAAGGATACGCTCGATGACGCGAACTTCATGGAAGGTATCGACCGGACACTGATCCTCTGTTTTGAAGAAGGAGAGACCGAGTATGACGAGGCATGGCGCGAGGCGCACAATGCTTTCGTGGAATACTTCGAAAATGTGTCTGATCTGACACCGGAGCGCATGCAGGAACTCGATACGATCTACCACCCTTCCCAGATCTTCATTGAATACAACGGAAGTGAGGCAGTCAGTGAGACCCTGCTCAGCGGAATGCCGTCGTTCTGGCCGCTGGTTGAAATACTCACCACGGTCGATGCGACAACCTTTGAGACATTTGTGAACAACATGCGCGGCATCATGTTTGAACAGCTGCGCTACAGCGATGTGGTAATCGTCAACCGCTGCACGCCGGATACCAACGGTCGGATGATCCGCGGAAACATCAAGGCAATCAACCGCCGCGCCCAGATCTTCTATGAAGGAGAACACGGCGCTCAGATCACGCTGAAAAGCGGAACCCTGCCCTTCGATATCAATGCGGACGTCCTGGACATCAAGGATGATGACTACGGTCTCTGGTATATGGACTGCATGGAAGATCCGGAAAAATACAACGAGAAAAAGATCATCCTGCGCGGCATGTATGCCCAGAAGATTCCCAACTACAACAAGTCCTTCATTCTCGGACGTCAGGCCATGGTGTGCTGTGCACAGGATACCAGCCTCTGCGGCATCACCGTCACCGGCGTAAAGATCGATCAGATGAAGATCGGTGACTGGGTCGAAGTGGAAGGAACACTGCGTACGGTTGATATGGACAACGGCGCAAAGACCGTTGTGCTCTATGCGAGCCGGATCCAGTTCTATCATCCGCTGGAAGACCCGTACGTCTACTTCAGTTAACAGCACTTAAGGAATTCGCACTGCGGATTCCTTTTCTTCTGTTATCATGGACTCATGATTGAACTCTTCGGAACACTCGGACCATCCTGCAGTGACAGCGAAACCCTGCAGACCATGTTTGAAAACGGCATGAGCGGTATGCGGCTCAATCTTTCCCATACCGGTCTCGCGGAAAGCAGTGAACTGATTCACCGCTTTCAGAAGGCGGCAGAGGCAGCCGGCGTTGCCCCGGAACTGCTGATCGATCTGCAGGGACCGGAACTGCGCGTCAACCGCCTTGCGGCTCCGCTGGAACTTTCAGAGGGAAGCACGCTTCCCCTTTCAGAGCTCCCGGTGCCGGATGTTGTAATGAACGCGCTGGAAGACGGCAATGAGCTTCTGCTGGATGACGGGAAACTCCTCCTGAAACTGAACGGCGGCAGCCTGACGATTCTGCGCGGAGGAACCCTGCAGTCACGCAAAAGCGTCAAGATCAAGGACAAATCCGTACCGATGCCTGCCCTGACGGAAACCGACCGCCTTAATCTTTCGCTTGCGGTATCGCATGGCGTCAGTGCGGTGATGCAGCCATTTGTGCGGTCTGCACAGGATATTGAAACAGTGCGTGCTGCGCTGAAGGAAAACAACGCAGAACAGATCCGCATCTTTTCCAAAATTGAAAACCGGGAAGGTCTTTCCCGGATCGATGAGATTATTCAGAGCTCGGATATGATCGTCATTGCCCGCGGAGATCTCGGCAACGATATCCCGCTTCCAGAGCTGCCCGGCGTGCAGAAAGACATCGCCGCTAAATGCCGTGCCGCGAAGGTTCCCTTCCTTGTCGTGACACAGATGCTCACCAGCATGATTAATAACCCCGTGCCGACACGGGCGGAGGTATCCGACATCTTCAATGCCGTGACCGACGGCGCATCCGCCGTCATGGTCACCAATGAAACGGCAGTCGGCTCGTATCCGGCGGAAGTCATCCGCATCATGAAGGAAACAACCGATGCCGCAGAACACTGGCTCCAAACGAAAACGGACTGATCAGTCCGTTTTTTCGTTATGCATGAGAGAAACTGTTTCTTCCGATCACTCGGTACGAAGTGCGGTAACCGGATCGCTCTTGGCTGCCTTGCGGGACGGAATGATACCGCCGATCAGGGTCAGCACCACGCTGAGCGCAATCAGGATCAATCCGGAGCGCACCGGCAGATACGCATTGACGGACTGATTGTCCGCAATCGTATGAATCAGATAGTTCCCCGGTATTAACAACAGCCGTGTAATGCCGATGCCGAATAATCCGGCAAGCAGACCGATAATGAAGGTCTCCGCATTAAACACTTCGGAAATATTCCGTTTGGATGCGCCGATCGCACGCAGAATACCGATTTCCTTGCGGCGTTCCAGTACGCTGATATAGGTAATGACGCCGATCATGATGGAAGATACAACCAGGGAAATTGCGACAAATGCGATCAGGACATAGGATACCGTATCAACGATTGTCGTAACGGAGGACATCAGGGTTCCGACAAAGTCGGTATAGGTAATGACCTTGTCTTCATCCACCTTCCGCATCTCATCGTTGTAGGAATCAAGAAGCTTGATGACTTCTGCTTTACTGTCAAAGTCCCGCGGGTAGATGGAGATCGTTGCCGGTTTGTTCAGATCGGCATAGCCGAACTTGCGCAGGTTTCCGTCATAGGTATACTGGGCAGAACTCATCAGAGACATCATCAGGTCTTCCATGTCCTGCGGATCGACAGCCATCGTGAATGCCCTGGCAAATACGGACGTGTCAAAGGAAATTGCATTGGGAATCTGACTTGCGAAGGATTCCATCGATTTCTGCATCGAGTCCGCAATCTGGGTGGTGATGGTTCCCATCACGGAAGTCATCGCATCGGAAATCGCCGTGCCGATGGACTCGCCGAACGCAGCGCTGTTCTTTTCCACAATTCCAGTCACCTGCTTTTCGAGATCCTTCATATCGACGACTCTGGAAAGCCCGTTGGTGATCTGATTCATACCGCCGTCTTTTTCCAGATAGGTTTTAAACGCTTCCCCTGCCTTTGCCGGGTCCGGGACATTGCCTGCGGCAGCCGCATACGCTTCATATCCGCCCGCAAGCATTGCGACGAGTTTTTCAATATCTTCATCGCGAATCTGTGCATCTGCCGACTGCTTATCAATGATTGGCTGAATCGCCTCCTGCAGAGCCTGCCGCCCTTTATCGGTCGCAAGATACTCATCCATGGAAGGAATCGCTCCTGTATCCGGGTCCTCCTGCGGTCCGGCCCAAGCCATATACTCGGTTGTCACTTCCGCAATCGCAGCCATCAGATCATCCGCAGTCACTTCATATCCGCTGTTCTTTATGATCTCAGCCAGCTGTGCCCGGATCAGTTCTCTGGTTTCAGGGGCATCCAGATACGTCCGGAACGCTTCCGGCAGTTTGGAAAAATCCGTGGTCGGATCTTTTGCGGCGGAGGCCAGATAGCTCTCCATCACTTCCTTCATAAGCTTGCCGGCTTCATTCAGATCCACATCGACATCCACATCCCTGAACATCGATTCAAGATCCATATCCGGAAGGGATGACATATCAAAGGAGAATGCGTCCGGGCTGAATGCGGAAGAGAAATCCATACCCGAAAGATCGGAGAATGCGGAGGTATCGATCTGCAGTTTGGAAGTATCGAACTTGAATGCATTCCCAAGCAGGTCCGTATTCACGGAGAACATGTTTCCGAAATTCATTTCGGGCTGTTCGGTATCCGTGAAGTCTTTTCCTGTAAATACATTGAGGGTGGAATCCTTCAGCTGATCCTGTGTGATGTCGCTTTGTCTGGATACCTCTGTCACATGCGCGACCATGTCATACGGGTAATAGATACCAGAGGTCAGCATCGACACATCGCTGTCTTCGCTCTTGACCGCAACACCGACAATCGTCAGATCTTCTCCATCCCGCACCACATTGCGCATGAACGCTTCATCTTCGCTCTTGTCGACCCAGACCTCATACTCCTTGTCATAGCGGTAATACTTTGCACTGTTGACCAGTTTGAACTGAATTCCAAGGAAGCGGTCATAGGAGAAATGTTCTTTGGTCGGATTGGTATTGATCGGCTCTTCATTCATGAATGCCTTGATCATCGCATCCAGCTCCTCCGCATCCCGGATGCCGAGTGTGTAAAGCATGAAGTCGGAAATACTGCCGTCCGGATACAGCACAAGAAGCAGTTCCCGGTTGTTTTCCGGCCAGTGTCCGGCTTTGATGTCATAGTTGTCCTTGTACAGCTTTTCTTCTTTCGGCAGGGAATTGAATACG
>JAFOLE010000308.1 GCA_017419465.1 Solobacterium sp.
ACCGCTTTTGCGATTGACACCGCAAGATCCGGCTCTTTCATCAGCCAGGAACCCGCATGGGATTTCAGCACCTTCGGCACCGGGCATCCCATATTGATGTCGATGATATCGCATGTGGTATGTTCCGTAAGGTATTCTGCGGCTTCCGCCATTGTCTCCGGATCTCCGCCGAATAACTGCAGGCTGACAGGATGTTCGGTTTCATAGACCCGGCACATATCAAATGTCCGCTCATTCTGATAATGAAGTGCTTTGTCGCTGATCATTTCAGAAACGGAAAGCGCCGCGCCTGCATCATGGCATACCTGGCGGTAGACCGGATTGGAAATTCCTGCGAGCGGTGCCGCCACAACATGACCGGACAGTTCGATTCCTCCGATCTTAAGCACGTGTTTTCTTCTCCAGAATTTCACGGAGTTCTTCCTCCGTGAACCGATACTTCTTCCGGCAGTAGTGGCATTCAGCTTCGGCACCGTGATCTTCATTGATCATGGCCTCAAGGTCACTTTTCTGAAGTCCGGCAAGCGCATCTGCGAAATGTTCCTTTGAACAGTCGCAGTGCCAGCGAAGCGGTTTATGTTCGAGAATGCGGGCATCCGGAAACAGCTGAAGAATCAGGTCTTCCACCTCAATGCCCTCACTCATGTATTCGCTCATCGGACGCATGGATGCGGCAACGCGTTCCACCGCCTCAATGATGTCTTCTCCTGCAAACGGCATCAGCTGAATAATCATTCCGCCGGCCGCGGATACAGAGGAGTCCGTATTCACAAGGACACCGACCGAAACCACGCTCGGAATCTGTTCACTGATGGCAAAATACCGTGCAAAGTCCTCACCGATCTCCCCGGAAGAAAGCAGTACCGTACCGGTAAACGGTTCTTTCAGTCCCATATCACGCGATACCTGCAGGGTGCCGTCCGTTCCGACGACTTTACCAACATCCAGGTGACCGTCGGCACGCGACGCATACAGCTGCATATGGTCGCCGCAGCCTCTGACATTTCCCGCACCGTCTGCCTCTGCCCGGATCACGCCGATCGGACCGTTTCCGCTGATCCGCACACGGACATGTTCATCCGGCTGTTTCAGGTCGCTTGCGATCAGTGCAGTAACCGTCATGGTTCTTCCCAGAGCCGCTGTGCAGGTTGCGGCACTGTCATGCGCAATGCGCGCGGCTTCCACAAGCTGTGTCGACCGCGCCGCATGAATTCTTATACTGGTGCCGAGAGCCTCGGCAATTACAATTTCATCGTTCTGTTTTGTTGTCATTTAACACTCCTGTAACAGCGCTCATTCAGACGCCGGATCTTCCGTTCATCAATCTTGAGCACACGCCGGTCTGCGCTGAACAGTCCGTTGCATTCATCCTCAACATCGGAAAGCTGCGTATAAATTGCGCCGCTGAGTCCCTTCGGGATATTCTTCAGGACATCACGCGCAAAGGCTTCGAGCACTGCTTCATTCCATTTTGCCTTGTCCCTGAACTGCTTGTATCCATAGAGCTTTTCCGGCTCGCTGTGTCCCTGTTCGTAGTAGGTATAGCCGCCAAATTCACTCAGCAGCATGATCCTATCATCCGGCCGCGGTGCGCGGAACCGGCGGAAATAGCAGTGACGGCTGTTGAAGTCACCGGCGCCGTTGTCATGCCAGCCGCTGGCACTGTCCACCAGCCGCGTGGTGTCGTATTTCATGATCGCCGCAGTCACTTCCGCACTGTCAAACTGTCCCCAGCCTTCATTGAACGGAACCCAGGCAAAAATACACGGGAAATTATACAGCGTATCCAGAATCATCAGAAGTTCCTGATAATAGGCATTGCGCTGTTCTTCCTCCGGCCGGCCGAGCACTTCATAATTGGAATCCGAATACGTGCGGTATCCGATCGTCGGCAGCACCATGTTATGAAGCTTGTCAATCGGTCCGCCGCCGTTGGGAATATCCTGCATGACGAGAATTCCGTAGACATCACAGAGGTAATACCATCTGCGGCATTCCACCTTCACGTGTTTCCGCAGCATGTTAAAACCCATTTCCTTTACTTTTTTCAGCTCATACCGCATCGCATCCTCGCTCGGATACGTCATCAGTCCGTCAACCGAATATCCCTGATCCAGCAGGCCGCTCAGAAACAGCGGTTCGCCGTTCAGCGTAAAGCGCACGTTTCCTCTTGCGTCACGTGAGGAGCCGAACTTGCGCATGGCAAAGTAGCTCTTTACCGTCTCCTCTTCCGTCTGAAGATACAGCGTGTAAAGGAACGGGTCGGAAGGAGACCATGCATGAACCTCCTTCAGGGTAATGGTGTAATCCTGTTTGTTTGTGATGCCGCGGTGCACGAGTTCATCGCCCGCAAACACCGTCACCACAACCTGGGTGTAGGTTCCCGCAAGACGCACATATACTGCCTTGTTGTCATAATCCGGCGTCAGCTTGATATCCGTCACCGCATATGCAGGAAGGTCTTCCAGCCATACCGTCTGCCAGATTCCTGCCGAAGGCGTATAGAACATTCCGCCGTGATTGATCTTCTGTTTTCCGTATGCACAAAGACCCTGGTCCGTATCATCCGTGATCTTTACGAGCAGTTCGTTGCTGGACTGAATTACCTGGGAAACATCCATGGAGAACGGTGTATATCCTCCGACATGCCTGCCGACCTCAAATCCGTTGAGGTAGACAACACAGCTCTGATCAACAGCCTCAAAATTAAGAACCACGGTATGATCCTTCGGCGTATAGTCAAAGGACTTCCGCATCCACAGCGTCTCGCCCGGCATCAGATTCCGGTCTGTCCCGGACAGCTTGGAGCCAAGCGCAAAGGGAACCACAATGTGGCTCCAGTTATCATTCCGGTCCGGCTCACTGCCGTCGGTGATCATGAATTCCCAGATTCCGTTGAGCGAAGTAAAACTGCCGCGCTGCAACTGCATGCGCGGATACTCATTCAGCGGATCATCGAAATCAATGTGTTTTGCCCAGGGGCTCAGAAGTGTCATCAGCTGTCCTGTTTTCCTCGTTTGATCAAAGCTGCCATCCACTGCGCCGCATATACCAGCACTGCCGGAAGATGTACCAGAAGCACTGCGGTGCGCATGCGCTGCGCCGCCAGTTCGTTGGCGGCTGTCGTCAGTGCATAGCCAAAGCAGATCAGTCCGGAAAGAAGAATCATGACAAGTTCGGAAACCGCCGGCTGAATCTCACGCCGGCGCAGTACATCCAGGCAGAGCGGAAGCGCTCCTGCCGCAAGCGCAATCAGATAAAAACCCGGGCGGTTTACCGTAAATCCCGTTTTCTGAAGCAGCACCAGCAGAAGAACTGCCATCATCGTTCCGGCAGCCGCACCGATCATCACCGCGGAGATCGTGCGGAATACATCCGATTTTGAATCCATGATTTTCCTTTCAACGTATCCATTTTAGCATGCCCGTTCCCATTTCAAGCATTCCCGTTCCCGGCATATGAAAACCGGCACCCATTCCGGCACCGGTCTGATGCATTATTCGGATTTTTCCGTTTCGTCCGGCTGTGCTTCCGGGGCTGCGGGTTCCGCCGCCGTTTCTTCCGGCGTCACATCCGCTTTCGTTACAGCAGGATCTTCCGGCTGAACTTCCGGTGCGGTTTCCGCATTGGAATCTGCCGGTTCTTCCTCCACTTCCGGAACGGGATCTTCAATCGGCTCACCCTTGATCACACGCTCGATCTGTTCGGAAGTCAGTGTCTCATGTTCCATGAGGGCTTCCGCAATGGCAATCAGATCCTTGCGGTGCTCTTCCAGAATCTCACGCGCCTTGGCATGACAGCCGTTGACGATCTTCCGGACTTCCTCATCGATCTCGAAGGCAACCTGTCCGCTGACATTGTTCGGACTGTTGTAATCTCTTCCGAGGAAGACATTCTCGGAACCGCTGTTGTATTTGATCGGTCCAAGATCGCTCATACCGTACAGTGTGACCATATCCTTGGCAAGGTTGGTCGCACGCTCAATATCATTGGAAGCACCTGTGGTGACATCATCGAAGAACATTTCCTCTGCGGTACGGCCGCCCATATAGGAGGTGATCGTCGCAAGAAGATCATTCTTCGTATTCATCATCTTCTCTTCCTTCGGGGTCATCAGGTTGTATCCGCCTGCCTGACCGCGCGGTATAATCGTAACCTTCTGCACAACCTGTGCGTTATCCAGGAACAGACCGATCACGGCATGTCCTGCCTCGTGATACGCGACAAGTTTCTTGGTCTTTTCATCATAGGTGCGGCTCTTCTTTGC
The DNA here is from genome assembly GCA_017419465.1 of Solobacterium sp. Classification (GTDB taxonomy): domain Bacteria; phylum Bacillota_I; class Bacilli_A; order Erysipelotrichales; family Erysipelotrichaceae; genus Bulleidia. The sequence goes on from JAFOLE010000308.1 coordinate 4,268, forward strand.
CGGACCCATCATGACACGGTCGATTGCCTCATCGATCTGCGTCATGCCGATTTCGCCGGTCTTGTCTCGAACCGCAAGAATCGCAGCTTCATTCAGCACGTTTTCAAGATCGGCACCGGAGAATCCCGGTGTGCGCTTGGCAAGCGATGCCAGGTCAATATCCTTCGCAAAGTGCTTGTTTCTCGCATGAACGCCGAGAATCGCTTCTCTGCCCTTGCGGTCCGGAAGGGATACGGTGATCTGCCGGTCGAATCGGCCTGCACGAAGCAGTGCCGGGTCGAGGACGTCCGGACGGTTGGTCGCCGCGATGACGACGATACCGCCGTTGTCCTGCATGCCGTCCATTTCGACAAGCAGCTGGTTGAGTGTCTGTTCACGTTCGTCATGGCCGCCGCCGAATCCGGCGCCGCGCTGACGTCCGACCGCATCGATTTCATCGATGAAGATAATGCATGGTGCGGTCTGCTGGGCCTGATGGAACATGTCACGGACACGGCTTGCGCCGACACCGACGAACATTTCCACAAAGTCCGAACCGGAGATGGAATAGAACGGAACATTCGCCTCACCGGCAACTGCCTTTGCGAGCAGGGTCTTACCGGTACCGGGATGACCGAACAGCAGGATACCCTTCGGCATCCGTGCGCCCATCTTCTTGAATTTGGAAGGATATTTCAGATAGTCGATGATCTCGGCCATCTCTTCCTTTTCCTCATCACAGCCTGCAACGTCATCAAATTTGACCTTGGACTTATTTTCGAGCCGCGCTCTGGATTTGCCGAATTCAAACGCCCGGGCATTTGCGCCGCCTGCACCGTTCATCTTGTTCATCATCCAGAATCCCATTCCGACGACGATGACAAGCGGAATCAGCGAGTACAGCAGCTCCATGAAGGCGTTGCTGGCATCTGCGTCCGTGATGACGACTTCAGCCTTGCCCAGCTTTTCAACCAGTTCTTCAACCGCCCATTCCGAGGACGGGACAACCGAAGTAAAGGTCACATCTCTTCCATCTTCGGCATACACACCTTTTACGGTGACGATGTTATGCCCGATGGACAGCGCAGCCTCCTCCACATTCTTTGTCTCAAGAACATCTGTCAGCTGGTCATAGGTCAGTGTCTTGGCAGGGGCAGGCTGATTCATTGAAAACAGCGAGATCACTGCGACAAGGACCACCAGATACGGCAGAAAATTCAAAATACTGTTTCTTTTGTTTTGCATCGCTTATTAAACTCCAACTGACTGAAGGATCAGTACTGGTCAGCTTTCAGCACCCCGACAAACGGAAGTGCACGGTAACGCTGGTCATAGTCAAGTCCGAATCCGACCACAAAGTAGTCATCGATTTCAAAACCGACATAGTCCGCATTGACGTCACAGACCCGTTTCGACGGTTTGTCCAGCAGGGTGACAATTTTCACACTGGCAGCGCCCTTGTTCGCAAGCATGCCTTTGACAGCCTGCACGGTGCGGCCGGTATCGACGATATCCTCGACAAGCAGGATATCCTTTCCGACGATCGAAGTATCAAGGTCCTTCAGGATCTTGATATCACCGGTACTGCGGGTTCCTTCATAACTTGTAACATCCATGAAGTCATACTGGATGTCAAGATCGATATGTTTGATGAGTTCCGCAAGGAACGGCACCGAGCCGCGCAGCAGCGCAACGAGCAGCGGAGCTTTGTTTTCCTTTGCGTAATCGTTCGTAATCTGTTCTCCCAGTTCTTTCGAACGGGCACGAATCTGCTCTTCCGTGACAAGAACTTTGTCGATGTTTTCTCTGATAGACATTGCGTCCTCCATTATCTGCAGTTATAACGCGATAATTGTAACACAGAAAAACTTGGGCAAATAGAGTAATGACCCTTATCACACCCGAGCCCCGGCACAAGGATTATCTCGTTTCTGCAGTTCACAACAACCGGCCAGACCATGCGGTCATAGCGCGGAATCTTCCGGTCGATGAAGAACCGGTGCACGGACTTGTGTCCAAACCGCATCGCGATCTTATCCCCATCCTTCGGACTGCGCACGGTAAGGGGCCAGTCGTCATCCGTTACGGTTACCGCATTGACGCCCGGCACACCTGCTTCAATTCTGAAGTCCGAAGAGGAAATTGCCTGAAGCTGTTCAGGGTTCTTCACCGTAACGGCATACGGCTCCGGTGTTTCCATTACACAGATTGAAGAATCATGCACGGTAAGAACTGCATCCCCAAGCGGAACCAGCGGATCATCATGCCGCAGAAGAACCGCGTCGATTTCCTGCAGTCCCCTGCGGGATCGGGTGATGCCATGCGCCGCAAGTTCATTCCGCAGCGCCATCAGCCGCTCTTCCCCGCCCCAGGTTCGATACAGCGGAAGCTTCAGCCCCGCCTCTTTCACCCATGCATTTACACGGCAGCGGCGCTCCTGCAGAACCGCGTTCTTCACCGCAATCTCACGCAGCACGAGCTGGCGGTCCGCCATCGACATCGTATTGATGATCTCATGCCGGATGCGGTTGCGCTGCAGGGAACAGTCGTCATTGGTCACATCATGAAAGGTGCGGATCTGCTTTTGCCGGCAATAGTCTTCCAGCTCCGCTTTTGTCTTATCGAGCAGCGGGCGGCATACCAGCACCCCTTCGATCATCCGTTCCTCTTTCAGTCCCCAGGTTTCCGGAATGATACCCTTCTCTTCCTGCATGAAATAGGTTTCCAGAAGGTCATCCATATGGTGGGCGGTCAGAACACCGGAAAACCCGTGTTCGTTCACAACACGGGCAAAGAATGCATATCGGTACTGCCGTGCGGCAGCCTCAAAATTACCGGTCCATTCAAACGGATCGTTTTTTATGTAACACGCAATGCCGTTTGCGGCACAGAAGGAGCGCACCCAGGCTTCTTCTTCCTCCGCTTCGGGCCGGTGATGATAATTGACGTGCGCCGCGGCACAGGAAATCCCCGCGCTGATGCACATATCCAAGAGCGCCATTGAGTCCGATCCGCCGGACACCGCGATCAGCCATGTTCCTCTGGTAAGATCCACATCCGCATCTTATCACACCGTCCGGTCTGCGTCAGTCATTCCAAAGCCGGCGACAATCGCACGGACCCGCCGCATCACCTCCTGAAACAGCGGTTCGTCCGGGTCAATATGGGCACGGATCTCCAGGATCCGGGCCGTATTGATAAACCGGATGTCATTGAGAAACAGTGTGGACGGACGGTTCATGCCTGACTGCTGGCCGATCCGCATGAGATGGATACACGGATGAAGCGGATCCCCTGCCCGCTCATACGCATTGGGATTGCTGGTCATCGGGACGATCAGCGCCTTGCGGTTACAGAGGGAAAGAACCAGACCGAAGTGCTGGTACCCCATTTCCTGATTAAACGTCTGTCCGTAGTCCAGCCAGCAGATATCCCCGCGGGTGACGGTTACGCCGACATCCTCGCCGCTGCGGCACCGGCTTCGCAGCACCCACATCGCCTCCGAGCGCATGTTCGGTTTCACATACCCCGGCATCAGCGTCTCATAGACATCTTCCCGGCTTCGAATATAATCCGTCCATTCCTTCGGAAACGGGATCTCTCCGGGATAACTGCGTCCTTCCAGCAGTTTTCTTGAAGCTTCGTATACATTCATCATGAAGTACACCTCCTGATGAACATATAGCGGGCGATTATCAGAATCCCCCGCTTATGCGGAAAGAAAAATACTGCCGAATGGATCATTCAGCAGCCTTGTCTTCGGTTTTCGGTTCGTCGGACGGTTCCGGTTCGGGTTCCGTTTTGTTCTCCTCCGAGGATTCTTCGGAATTCCTCGCTTCTTCGATCAGCAGCGAATCCACCGGATCCT
>JAFOLE010000309.1 GCA_017419465.1 Solobacterium sp.
CGGTGATCGAGCAGATGATGATCGTATCCGCAAATACTTCGAAGATACCCCACATGCCCTGCGCTACCGGCTCCTTGACGTTGGATGCGGAGTGCACCATGACGCTTGAGCCAAGACCTGCTTCATTGGAGAAGACACCGCGCTTCATACCCCAGGTAAGCGCGGTCATGACACCATAGCCGACAATACCGCCGCCGACCGAGCGCATGGCGAACGCTCCCTTGAAGATGGATGCCAGAACGGCCGGCATCATATGAATGTTTTTAAAGATAATGACAAACGAGAACGCAATATAGGCGATTGCCATGAACGGAACCAGAAGTTCGGTAACGGAGGCAATCCGCTTGAGTCCGCCGATGATGACAAATGCGGACAGAATAACGAGCAGTACACCCATCAGGAAGGTGGAAAGACCGAATGTCTTGTTCATGTTCGCCGCAATCGTATTTACCTGGCTCATGTTTCCGATACCGAAGGAAGCGATCACACAGAACAACGCAAACAGCCAGGCCAGCACATTGCCCACCTTCTGCATGCCCTTGCGGGAACCAAGACCGTGGCGGAGATAATACATCGCACCGCCGCACCATTCACCGCGTTCATTCTTCTGACGGTAATAGATACCGAGAACATTTTCGGAATAGTTTGTCATCATTCCGAAAAAGGCAACGATCCACATCCAGAAGACCGCACCGGGACCGCCGGAGACGATGGCCGCGGATACGCCGGCGATATTGCCGGTGCCGACCGTCGCCGCAAGCGCGGTGCAGAGACTCTGGAACTGGGAGATGGATTTATCTTCCTGCCCGGTATGCGCCGTGACATTCTTATCCTTGAAGATGGCTCCGATCGTATTGGAAACCCAGTGTCTGAAATGCGTTAACTGAAAAAATCCGGTACGCGCAGTCATCATGATGCCGGTGCCGATCAGCAGTATCAGCATCGGAACACCCCAGACGAATGCGTTTACCGAATTGTTGATGTTTTCAATAAAATCCAGAAACCCCATAGTCTTTTCCCCCTTCGGAACCGTTATGCACAAATTCTACAAAAACTATAGGTTGACTTTATCATTTTCTTTCATTGCATGCAATCATTTTCATGCAAATGTAAATTCTTACATTAATTATATCCTTCTGCGAAGAATTCCATGAACTGCGCCTTCTCTTCCGCAATCTGCCCGGTGCTGAGTTCTCCTCTAGGATCAGACAGTTCTGACGGAATGCCTGTAATCAGGCGGACCGCTTTGCCGTTTTCAATACGCACATAATTCGGCGCATAGATCCGTTTTTCTCCGGCATCAATGAGATTGCCGGACTCATCTTCAAGCTCATACGGTTCGAGTACCGGATCGAGAAGATTCAGCAGTTCTTCGTACTCCGCGGTTCCCTCCCCTGTTTTAACCGGAGTTCCGCCGTTCAGTTCATATTTGTCACGCAGGATCTCATTTCCCTCGCCATCCCAGATCTCAATATACTTAATGGATGTGACACCGCTTTCTTCCGCTGCCTGAATCGCAGTTTCGATCACCGCCCGGCACCACGGACATTTCGGATCCCCAAAATAAAGCCAGAATGATTCTCCGCTGTGAATCATCTCAACAACATCTTCCGGTTCCGTTTTCTCAAACGGATGATTCTCCGGAATGGATATCGTCCGGTGCACTTTGCCCGAACTGTTTTCCGTTCCGTTCAGTGCCTCATAGGACTCTTTAAACGAAAGTGATGTGTCACTCCCGGTTCCTTCTGTATCATCACAGGCCTCAAATGCGTCACAGCCATGATTTCCGGACGCGGAATCCGCCGGGGCGGCTTCGTTCGATGCACATCCCGCCAGCATCAGTGCAAGCATCACGCTTAACAGTTTTCTGAACATAGAAACCCTCCTGCTGGTCTGATTATACTTCATTCCTGCTTCCCGACGCGTTTCATGATACGGTGAAAAACTGCATCCGAAACACCGGATAAACAGGGTTCAAAAATTTCTTCAAAAAAATATAAAATTATCATTGCATTCCGCAAC